>CALATR010001142.1 GCA_937891875.1 uncultured Pseudomonadota bacterium
CGAGGTCGTCCCTGTCGGCCTTGTCGCCCACTCGACTCCCCCCGCGAGCCCGCGCATGACCCTCCCCTCCCGCCTCAAGGTGCTCACCCAGCGTGAAGCGCGGATCCTGACGGCCGTCGCCGAGACCATGTTCCCGCCGGACGAGGGCGTGCACGTGACTCCGGAGGAGGCGCGGGTGGTCGAGTACCTCGATGAGCTGCTCGCCGAGGTCGAGCCCCAGGAGCGGGTGCTCATGCGCTGCATGATCGCGCTGTTCGAGGTGCAGTCGCTGGTCACGAACCCCACCCGGCCCACCACGTTCTCCCGCGCGTCCGCCAAGGTCCGCGCGAAGACGCTGCGCGGCTGGGATCAGTCCAACCTCTACCCCCGCCGCCTCGCGTTCCAGGCGCTCCGCTCGCTCATGATGTGGGCCTACGTCGACAACCCCGTCGTCGAGAAGGCCGTCGGCATCGAGCGCGGCACCGCCGTCATGGACCGCCTGCGCAAGCAGGGCTGGACCCTCACCCGCGAGGACATGCTGGCCGCGCGCACCCGCGTGAACAGCGTCCGGGCCTGACGCCCACCCTACCCGCCGGAAGACGGGCTGACCGCCCTCGCATCCCCCCTCTGCAGAGGAACGCCCATGCGCGTCGACAAGCTCGAAGATCCCTGGTCCCAGGAGCAGCTCATCACCGGAGCGCGCCTGTCGACCTGGCTGGACATCCTGGCCGAGAACAACTGGGACATCTCGCCGGACTACCTGCACCGCATCGCGTTCATCACCGGCCTGTCCCTGCCGATGTCCGCCCTCGCCCGCATCGAGGAGGCCCGCTTCGGCCGCCAGATCGCCGAGATGGACATCCAGCCGACCCCGCTGTTCGTGCTGGGTCACTGGCGCAGCGGCACGACCCACATGCACAACCTGCTCGGTCGTGACCCGAACCACTGCTACACGAACATCTACCAGTGCGTCTTCCCCGACCATTTCCTCACCACCGGACGCATCGGCCCCAAGCTGCTCGCGAACTCGCTGGGTGAGACCCGCAGCTACGACAACGTCGCTCACGGCTGGGACGCCGCCGCCGAGGACGAGATCGCGCTGATGAAGCTGACCAACGGTCTGTCCTTCTACACCGCCCTGATGTTCCCGGATCAAGCTCCCAAGTTCGAGAAGTACATCGACTTCCTCGAAGCCCGTCCCGAGGAGCGCCGCCGGTGGAAGAAGGCGCTCGAGTACTTCGTCAAGAAGGTCATGATCGCCGAGGGCGGCAAGCGCGTGGTCGTGAAGTCCTGCGCCCACTCCGCCCGCATCCGCCTCATCCTGGACATGTTCCCGGACGCGAAGTTCATCCACATCCACCGCCACCCGGCCCGGACGTTCCGCTCCATGGTCCACATGCGCAGCAAGGTGGACTGGGAGAACTTCATGAAGCGGCCGGACCAGAGCTTCATCGACCAGCGCAAGGAGCACACCGCCACCATCGGCAACCGGCTCTACACGCGCCTCATCGAGGACCGGGCCCTCATCCCCGAGGAGAACCTGGTCGAGATCGCCTACAACGACCTGGTCGGCAACGAGCTCGAGGTGCTGCGCGGCATCTACAGCAAGCTCCGCCTGCCCGACTGGGAGCAGTACGAGCGCGCCATCACCCCCTACCTGGACAGCATCGCCGGCTACAAGGTCAACAAGCTCACCATCGAGCCCGAGCTCGAGGACTTCGTCTACGACCGCTGGCGCATCGTCTACGACACCTACGGCTATGCCAAGGAGTACCGCTCATGAGCTCCATCAAGGAAATGATCGAGCAGCACCTCGCCAGCTCCGAACATCTCTCCAAGAAGCACGTCCATCCTCGCATGCAGAAGATGATGGACATGGCAGGCATGAATGTCGCCTTCCAACGTGCCGAAGGGCAGTACTTCTACGACGCGGAGGGCAACCGCTGGCTGGACCTGCTCTCCGGCGGCGGCGTGTACTTCATCGGGCGGCACCACCCGGTGGTGCGCAGCGCGGTCAAGGCCGTCAACGACATGGACATCCCCAACCTGTCCGTGATCAACGCCTCGGCGCTCGGCGGCCTGCTGGCCGGTGAGATCCTCGATCTCCTCGGACCTGGCTTCACCAAGCTGCAGTTCGCCAACTCGGGCTCCGAGTCCAACGAAGTCGCCCTGCGCTTCGCCCGCTACTGCACCCGCCGTCGCCGCTTCCTCTACCTGAAGGGCGCGTTCCACGGCCGGACCTACGGCGCCATCTCGATGTGCGGTTTCGACGAGATGAAGGAGGGCATGGACCCGCGCATGCCCACCTGCACGCCCATCAACCCGAACGACCTCGACGAGCTCCGCTACGAGCTGTCCAAGGGCGACGTCGCCGCCTTCTTCTACGAGGCGGTCCAGGGCATGACCCTGACCACGCTCGAGGTCGACTACCTCCGCGAGGCCCGCAAGCTGTGCACCGAGTACGGCACCCTGCTGGTCGCCGACGAGGTCCAGACCGGCTTCGCCCGCATGGGCAACCACTGGTTCGCCTTCCAGGAAGCCGGCATCATCCCCGACATGGTCTGTCTGTCCAAGACCCTGTCCGGCGGTGCGGCGCCCATCGCGTGTACGGCACTCGGTGACCACGTCTACGACACGGTCTTCAAGAAGTTCAAGTCCGGCCCCATCTACTTCTCGACGTTCGCCGAGAACAACATCAGCATGGCCGCCGGCCTCGCCACCCTGAAGGTCCTCAAGGACGTCGACGCGCCCAAGCGGGCCGCCGAGATCTCCAAGAAGTTCCGGGACGGGCTGTACAAGCTCCAGCAGAAGCACGATGTCATCGAGCGCATTGCCGGCAAGGGCATGATGATCGGCATCTACTTCAAGCAGAGCGAGACCCGCCCGCTGCTGCGCGCCCAGCAGGCCATCCTGGGGGCGGTCGACAAGGGCACCTTCGGGGCCGCGGTCAACGTCGACCTGTACCGCAAGCACCACATCATCGTGCAGATCCCCGGTCCGGGCCTGAACGCCATCAAGATCCTGCCGCCGGTCATCCTCGCGGACGAGGACATCCAGTACTTCCTCGATGCCCTGGACGAGGTGCTCACGAGCATGGAGAAGGCCGCCGGTGGCCCCGCCGTCGCGCTCGGCCGCACGGTGCTCAAGGACGCCGCCAAGTCCTTCACCAGCGCGGTGGGTCTGGGAGGCGGCTCGGGAAAAGCCCCGGCCGCCGGGAACTAGCCGACGCCGCTTCGAGCCGGCCGGCCGGGACGCCTCGCGCCACCAAGGGTGCGAGCCGTCCCCCCGGTCGCCTGCTCGAGTTCAGCGACTACGACGGGGACATCACAGACTCCTGTGACTTCCTCGTCATCGGTTCCGGTCCTGGCGGCGCCATCGCCGCCGAGCGCCTCTCGCGCTCGGGAAAGAAGGTCATCGTGGTCGAAGCCGGCCCGGTGGCGCGCATCCGAGACTTCCGCAAGGACGCCGGGTACACGCTGTCGCGCTACTTCTGGCACGGCGGCATGCGCACGACCATGGGCAACCTCATGATGCCCACCATGCAGGCCCGCAACCTGGGCGGCGGCTCGGTGTGGAACTCGGCGATCTGCCTGCGGATCCCGGAGTTCACCCTGGAGCGGTGGGAGCGCGAGCACGGCCTGTACGGCTTCACGAACGGCGGCCTCGATCGCCACTTCCAGGCCGTCGAGGACTTCATGGGCGTCAAGCCGGTGGACGACGACGTGCAGGGCCCGCGCAACGAGCTGTTCCGCCTCGCCGCGGAGGAGCTCGGGTGGAACGCCGAGCCCATCGCCCGCAACGAGGCCGGCTGCCGTGGCTCCGGCGAGTGCTTCACCGGCTGCCCCCACGGCGCCAAGCTCTCGATGGACCGCCGGGGCCTGCCCGAGGTGCTCGCGCGCGGCAACGACATCTACACGTCGGTGCAGTGCGAAGAGCTCCTCATGAGCGGCAAGAAGGTCCGCGGCATGGAGGGCTGGGTCGTCGATCCCCGCACCGGCGAGCGCAGCCACCGGGTCCGCATCGAGGCCCGCTGCACCATCCTCGCCGCGGGCACCATCCACACGCCGAACATCCTGCAGAAGTCCGGCGTCCGTGAGCCAGGGATCGGGAACAACCTCCGTTTCCACCCGGGCACCATGGTGATGGGCCTGTTCAAGGACGACGTGCTCCCGTGGGCCGGCGCGACCCAGGGCTACCACGTCATGGACTTCATCCAGGACGGCATCAAGCTCGAGAGCCTGTGGGCGACGCCTTCGCTCATGGCCTTCCGCTTCCCGGGCTTCGGCAGCCACCTCCAGGAGCTCCTGGGCGACTACACCCACATGGCCAGCTGGGACGCCTGGATCTCCGGCGAGGACAGCGTGGGCAGCGTCAAGGCGAGCCCCCTGGGCCGTCCGGGCGTGCGCTACCAGATCCACGACAAGGACGTGGCGCGCGTGGCCGAGGCCATGGCCAAGCTGTCCGAGATGTTCTTCGCCGCGGGTGCGGAGAGCGTCATGCTCGGCATGCACGACATGCCCGCCGTCACGAGCGACCGCGGGATCATCGACCAGCTGCGCAGCCGCAAGTTCACGGTCGACCAGTTCCCCCTGGCCAGCAACCACGCCTTCGGCGCGACCCCGATGGGTGCCGATCCGACGCGACACGGCGTCGATCCCTACGGCGCCGTCTACGGCGTGGACCACTGCTACGTCACAGACACCGGCCTGCTGCCGAACACGCCCAGCGCCAACCCGATGATGCCCGCCATGGGCCTGTCGCACTACATCGCGGAGAACGTGCTGGCCCGGTACACCTGAGGGTTCGGCAGGGCGAGCGTGCACGATCGTGCAGATGGAGCCGGCGGTCCTGGGGATCGCCGGCTCTTCGTGTGACGGGGGAGGTCGAAATGGACCACAATGCAGGTTCGAGGCATTCTTTACCACGGATCACGGAGCGCGCAGAGGGGGCACTGAGACGTCTCGGAGAGCCGCGGATCCGCCAGTTTCTCGATGGGGTCGGCCGGCCGCAGGGAGTCTCAAGTGCACGATCGTGCAGATGGAGCCGGCGATCCGGGGACAGCCAGCTCATCGGGGGGCTTGGATGCACGATCGTGCACTTCGAAGCCCTTGACGCACCAGGATCAACAGACCATGATGCCGATATGAATGATCGTGCATCACCACTCGGCCAGGCCGTCCGCGAGCGCCGCGAGCACCTGGGCCTGACCCAGGTCGAGCTCGCCGAGCTGGCGTCGGTCTCCACGCGGTTCGTGCACACGCTGGAGAGCGGCAAGCCCACGGTCCGCCTGGACAAGGTGCTCGACGTCCTTGCCGTGCTCGGGCTGGAGCTCCAGGTGGCTCGGGGACGCGGGAGCATCACCGCCGGGGCGTCGCGGTGAGCCTGCAGGACCTCAAGCAGGTCGATGTCGCGGTGGTGCTCAAGGGCGGCCGGCGCGCGGGCACGCTCCGACGGGAGGGCGGAGGGACCACGTTTCGCTACGACGAGGACCACGACGGTCCGGACGTGGCGCTCACCCTGCCCCGCGGCGACGGACCGTTCCATGCGGCGGCGGGTGCGGTGCCTCCCTTCTTCGCCGGCCTGCTCCCCGAGGGTCGCCGCCTGTCTGTCTTGCGGCGGGCGGTGAAGACGTCGGCGGACGACGAGCTCAGCCTGCTTCTGGCGATCGGCAGTGACGCCATCGGCGACGTGCGGGTGGTGCCCGGTACCGGCAGTGCGCCCCGCCCTGCCGGCGTCGCTCCCGCGGACCTCACGCGCGAGACCTTCAAGGACCTATACACACGGGTGCTCTCGGACGAGCCGGACGATCTCGTCGGGCTTCCCGGCATCCAGGACAAGCTCTCCGGCGGCATGATCGCACTCCCGATGGCCTGGGGCGTGCGTCCCGCCATCCTGAAGCTCACCCCCCCGGAGTTCCCTGGCGTCGTCGAAAACGAGGCGTTCTTCCTCGGTCTGGCGCGACTCGCCGGAGTGCGTGTGCCCGATCACGAGGTCGTGCACGACGCTTCCGGAGCCGCAGGCCTACTGGTCGCTCGCTTCGACCGGGTGGTCAGCGACGGCGAGATCACCTCCCTCGCCCAGGAGGACGGGTGTCAAGTGCTCGGCCTGTACCCGGCGGACAAGTACCGGCCCTCCACCGAAGACGTGCTCGAAGCGCTGACTGAACCCTGCGGGGCCCCCGTGGTCGCGGCCCGGGACCTGCTCCGTCAGGTCGCCTTCTCCTACGCGATCTGCAACGGCGATCTGCACGCGAAGAACCTGTCCATCGGCATGGGTCCCGACGGCGAGTGGTGGCCCACCCCGGCCTACGACGTGCTCTCGACCCACCCCTACGGCGACACCTCCATGGCGCTCTCGATCGACGGCAAGCTCCGCGAGGACATCACCCGCGCCAACCTGATCGCCCTCGGCACCCGGGTGGGCCTGCCCGCTCGGGCCACCGAGCGCGTCCTGGACGAGGTCGTCTCGGCGATCCGCCCCCGTCTCGACGATCTCGACCCGCTGCCGTTCCACCCCCACCGCATCCACAAGCTCCGGCGCGCCATCGCGTGGAGGCTGGACGCCCTGTCGGCCCGCTAGCCCCTACTGATCCATCCGCTCCACCAGGCCGTTCTCCGTCGGATAGTCCCGGTACAACGGCTGGGATCGGTCCACGGTGCCCCGCGGCACCAGCTGGACTCGGAGGCTGCGGCGGATGGTGGCGGCCTGGCCGGCGGTGAAGCCGTCATGGCGGGCGCCGGACTGGAAGTACATCAGGTTGCCCGTGTCGTTGGGGTCCATGCCCTCCTCGTGCTCGGTGTGCTCGAGGCCCAGGTGGTGGCCCAGCTCGTGGGCCAGGGTGGAGGCGTTGGCCCCCTCGCGGACGATGACACCGGGGTGGGCGGTGTCGTAGACGTCGGAGTCGAAGTCGATCCCCTCCCCCGCCCCGCCAAACTGCCCGACGAAGACCACGTGGCTGACGGTGGCGTCGCCGTTCAGTCGCCAGGCCTCGGCCAGCAGGGCCTCGGGCTCCTGGCCGGGTGGCGTACGGACCTCGGCAGCCTCGTGGGGATCGTCGCGGTTCGGGGCCAGGGTGTAGTCCATCTCCGAGTCCTCGCCTTCGCGGCCGAGGATCTGCGCGCTGACCTCGTCGGACAGGCGCTCGCGGACGACGACCGAGACCTGCATGCCCTGCCGCGAAAAGACCCGCTCGGCGAAGGCGATCTGGCGGTCCACGATGGACGGGGACACGCCCTTCGTCACCAGGATCGCGATGGGCACGATGGCGTCGGTGCGGTCCAGCAGGTCGTCGACGTGGTCGTCCGCGAGCACCCCCTCATCCACCACCGCGTCCAGCAGGCCCTGGGCGCGGAGCCGGTCGAGCACCCGGGCGATCCCGTCGTCGTCGAGGCTGTCGACGCCGAGCTGGGCGGAGGTGAGCTCGTCGGGGGGCACGTCCTCGCCGCGGGCGGAGCGGGCCAGCACGTCGGCGATGTCGTCTGCGGCCATCGCACCGAGGGCTCCGTCGACCGCATCCAGCATGGGGGTCTGATCGCCCTGGACCGGTGCCGCCGGGCCGGACTGAAGCGCGGGGGCCTGGGCGCTCTGGGCGCTCGCCTGGCTCTGGTCCTGGGCGCGCGCGGAGGAGGCGGCGCGGCGCTGTCGCATGTGGAACTCCCGTTACCGGCATCGTAGCGGGATCATGCGCCACACTCCATTCACACGATCATGTGTACGGTCCGCCGCCCCACCGCGTCGCCGACTCCGTCCCCTCCGCGACTTGCCCCCCGCGACTGGACGCGTGAAGAAACCAGCCGGCCACGCCGGATGTTGGGGGGAAGACATGCTGTGGGTACTGCTGTGCACCTGGCTCGCCGGGGCGGCCGAGTTCGAGTTCGGCGACCGAGGGGGCACCATCGACCTGCCGGTCGGCTGGAGCCGCGGCACCTTCTCGGAGTCGTACGGTCGGGACCAGTTCGCCTACGGTCAGCTCCACTTCATGGTCATCCAGGAAGTGCAGGGCGTGTTCCTGGGCCAGCGCGACCTCGAGCGGCACATGCGGATCTCCACCCAGCACATGAAGGACATCCCCAATGCGGAGCGGATCGAGGTCTTCGAGTACGAGGTCGTGGGCGATGGGCTCGGGCACCTGGGCGAGCGCTGGAGCCTGAACCGCAGCGGCCTGCGCCTGGCGTTCGACTTCCACGTATACGGGAGGGGCGACGCGGCGATCCTGCTGTTCACGTGGACGACGATCGACAAGGCCGACGATCTGGACCGCTTCGCCCTGGACCTCGGCGACCGCATCCAGCTGCCCCCCGCGCCCGAGGGCACGGCCGAGTGGGGCGTGGAGCAGCACGAGGAGGGGCGGTACCTCCTCTCCATGCCGCGGCCCCCGGTGCTCACCCGCGTCCGCGACGAGCGTGCCGGGGCGGCCGATGTCGCGCTGCTGCCCACAGACGACACCCTGCTCGTCTACGGCTTCATCGATGAGTACCGCTCCGACGACGTCGACTCCGCGGTGCAGGGTGTGCTCGACGTCTCGGAGGACCAGTTCAGCGCCGATCCCACCATCACGCGGAAGAAGATCAAGGTGGACGGTCGCAAGGGTGTGGTCGCCGAGATCAACGGGTCGAGCCCGGGGGGCCAGCCCCGCTCCGCCTGGCTGACGATCGTGCCTCTGGGGGAGCGGCGCTTCCTGGATCTTCGGGTGTTCAGCGACACCCCGCCAGATGGCCGGGAGGACCTTTGGAAGCGGATCATCGAGGAGACCACCGTGGTCGTGGCGGAGCCGCTGGACGCCGTGCCCGAGGTCGAGCAGCCCCAGGGCGGGGGCTTCGGCGATCCGACCGATGCCCAGCTGCGCCTGCTGCAGAAGGCTGACCGGATCGGCCGGTTCAAGACCGGAAACGCGCTGCTCACGCCGGACGCCTACGCGGTCGCCACCGACGACGCGATCCTGTGGAGCGATCTGGACAGCGGCGAGACCCGCGAGCTCGACCACACCCTCGGCCGGGGGGTCGACGTGCAGGCACTGCTCGACGACGCCGTCCTGGTCCGGGACGCCTCGGCGGACCTGCACCGAGTGGGACCGCACGGGACCGACGCGCTCGGTGTCTCCGCCAACGCCGCCGTCGACCTCGGGGCCGAGCGCCTGCTGCTGGCCCGCAACGACCGGAACGACATCAAGCTCGGCCTGTCGATGTCACCGCCCGACGAAGGCGCCACGGTGGTCGTGCGGAACGGGGACGAGGAGCGCGAGATCGCCAGGCTGTCTGGGTGGAGCGTCGTCGACCTCGGAGTCAACGGCCAGGGGACCCACGCCCTGCTGGGAGTGCGCGCCGTGCACACGTACACCCACGCCCTGGTGGTGGTGGACCTCGCCAGCGGCGCCCTGTCCGAGCCAGTGCCATGCTTGGGCGTGGGCAGCATCGCGCCGGACGCGGACGGCTGGCTGGTGTCGGCGACCCGAGCAGACGGCCTCGACGGCGTGTTCGTCGTTGGCGCGGACGGCCAGCTCGACGCACCCATCCTGACCGGTGGGCACCTCGATGCGGTCCGCGACGACAAGGGCCACCTCGTCCTGGCCACCCGGATCGACATCGAGCCCGGCGGGACCTGGAGCGATGCTCCGATCTACCGGATCCCGGCCCGCAAGCTGGAGAAGTTCGGACCGGGCTACGCGCCGCTGAGCGCCGCCGGCCTGGAGGCGCTCGCCAGCCAGGTGTTCGCCGAGGACGCCGAGTCGGACCTGTTCACCGACGCGACCACCGTCCGCGCCGCCGCCGCACGGGTGCGGGCAGCATGGCCCGAGGCGCTGGGCCCCACCCCCGACTCGCCGGAAGCGGTGGACCTCCTCATCGACGCGCTGCACTCGCAGGAGTCGGTCAGCGACTCCGTGATGTGGCTTGTCGAGGTCCTGGCTGCGGACGTGCTGCTCGAGGAGGGCGGGGAGTGGGTGGCCGGCAACGATGGCGAGCTGCGTGCCGGACGCTGGTTCTTCGCCCACCACGACTACGCCATGGGCGTGCACCTCCGGGAGCGGCTGCGTAGCGCCCTGCAGGACTCCGAGGGCTACTACGAGCCCGTCCAGGGCGCCGTCACCTCCGCCCGCGGACGCACGCTGGTCCTCGGCCTCGACCGCACCGCCATCCGCGACCGGGTCGCTGCCCTCGACCGCGGTCCCCTGCCCGACGCCGCCACCGCCGACGCGGCTGTCGTGCTCGGCGCGCTGCAGGCCGCCCCCGACAACGACTTCATCCGCGACCAGGTGCTGGGCCGCCTGCTCATCGCCGAGCGCTGGGATCTCATCCCCCAGGTCGCGCGTGATCGCGACGGGGACGACGACGACGAGCTGCACCGGGTGGCGCTCACCCTCGCGCGCACCCACGACCTGCCCGCAGACGAACGGGTCGAGGCCTACCGCGCCGCCATCGTCGCCCACCCGTCGACCCAGCCCCTCTACCTGCTCCTCGCCCAGGCCTACCAGGACCGCGGCAGCCCCCGCGACGACGAGCGCGCCCGGGCCACCTACCAGCACATCATCGACACCTTCCGCTGGGGCACTGGCGTCAACGCGGCGCGCAAGGCGCTCGAGGAGCTCGGCGAGGCGCAGTAGGCCGCCCTTCCCAGGGGCGCGGCCCGGTGCATGACGCCGACCACGCGCCCGCTGGGCACGGTGTCGGTGCGCACCCGAGCGCACGTCCTACGGCCGCAGGAAGAACTGCCCGCCGGGCCGGAACTGGTACGTCGCGGCACCGCCGCAGACGCTGTTCGTCGCTTCGACGCGGAGCGTGTACTCGTCGTTGTTCGTTCCGGTGCCGGCGACGGCCGAGAACGAGTGCGTGCCGGTGATCGTCAGGTTCTTTCCGCTGTTGCCACCGACGAAGCTGGCGGAGCCCACCTTGGTGCCGTTGATCTTCACGTCGAAGGTCAGGGTGCCCACGCTGCAGACCGTCGTGGTCCCGTCGTCGATGATGAACGCGTACGACAGCCCGGTGACCTCGGTGACGCCGGTCCCGGTGTAGGAGTCCTCGATGTAGGAGCCCGTCCGGAACATCGATGTGCCCGCACCGACGGTGGAGCTGCTGAACGTGTTGTTCGCGACGGTGTCGCTCTCCGGGAAGTCGACCTTGGCGAACGCATCGCCAGCATCGGCTCCGTCGGCACCATCAGCTCCGTCGGCTCCGTCGGCTCCGTCACAGACGTAGTCGGTTGCGTCGATCTCCGGGTCGGAGAGGGCGCCATCGCCGTCATCGTCGATGCCGGAGTGCACAGCCAGGCCGCCGTCGGTGCAGTTGGAGCCCGAGGGCTCGTCTTCCACGCGGATGAGGGCCGACAGGGCGTCCGCGCCATCCTCGCCGTCCGCACCGTTGAGGCCATCGCAGACGTAGTCCGTGCTGACCACCTCATCCTCGTCCAGGATGCCGTCCCCGTCGGAGTCAGGGCCCACCGAGATCGAGATCCCGCCGTTTGCGCAGTTCTCTCCCGGGTCCTCGTCCACGACGTCCACCAGGTAGGTGGTGCCGTCGGCACCGTTCGTGCCGTCGCTGCCGTCACAGACGTAGGTCGTGGTGACCACCTCGCTGTCGCCCAGCTGGCCGTCGCCGTCGGAGTCGGGGCCCACCTTCACCGCCTGTCCGCCGTCCGGGCAGTTGGCGCCCGCGGGCTCGGCGGTGGTGGAGACCAGCCAGGCGTCGCCGTCCGCGCCGTCCCCGAAGGAGGCCGAGGTCCCGTCGGGGCAGCTCATCGTGAAGGTCCCATCGTTGTTATCGGCGATGGTGCAGGGATCGGGCGCACAGCCCACGGTGAAGAGCAGGCCGACGAGGCCAGTGGCACCAAGCACAGAGATCGTGTTCCGCATCAGATCCTCCTTGGGAAAGCTCGACCATGCTACCCGCTGGTTTCGCGCATTGCTCGCCACTGAAACGGTGCGCAACGCCGAACTGCGGCACCGGGCCTGCCAGGCGGCCCCCATCCCCTCGCCGGAGGCCCCCCTCCGACCCTGTGCTGTAATTCCCGACATGCTCTCCATCCTCACCGGACTGGTCGCCGGATCGCTCCACGTCGTCACCGGTCCCGACCACCTCGCCGCCCTGGCCCCGCTCGCCCTGCGCGACCGGGCCCGCGCCCTGCGCACGGGCGCCAGCTGGGGCCTTGGCCACGGCCTCGGCGTCGTCGTGGTGGGGCTCATCGCACTGGCTGCCCAGCAGCTGATCGACGCGCACTGGGTGAGTGCGTGGTCCGAGTTCCTGGTCGGCTTCCTGCTCCTCGGAGTGGGCGGCTGGGCCCTTTGGTCGGCCTCGCGCCTGACCGCTCCCGGGGCGGTCACCGTGCACGCACACCCTCACCTGCACACCCACGAACATCAGGAACAACCCCGACAACACCAACACGAGCACCTGCACGTGCACGTCGGTCCGACCGAGCACGACCGCGCCGCCCACCGAGGTCACATGCACGCGGCGCTGGGGGTCGGGATGCTGCACGGCGCCGCCGGCACCGGCCACCTGCTCGGCGTGGTGCCCGCCCTTGCCCTGGAGACCACCGCAGCAGTCCTGCTCTACCTGGGCTGCTACCTGGTCGGTGCCGTCGTCAGCATGGCCCTGTTCGGCGCGGCCCTCGGTGCCCTCGCCGAGCGCGGCGGTGCCCGGGTCGTGCAGTCGCTGATGGTCGCCAGCGGGGTCGTCGCCATCGCCGTCGGCGCGTGGTGGCTCACCGCCGGCCCTCCGATCTGACCATGGGGCGCGTCAAGATCACCTACGGAGCTCGGTTCGGCCAGCGCGAGCTCGCCACCACGACCGTCATCGGGCGGCACTGGTCCTGCGACATCATCCTCCACCACGAGGACGTGCCCCTGCGCTGGGTCGAGGTCCGGTGGATGCGCGGGAAGTGGGGCTGGAGAGCGCTCTCTCGCGAGGGAGACACCATCGGCCCGAGCGCGTGGCTCCGACCGGGCTGGCGTGCGCTGAGCACGACCGCGCGAGAGAACTCCCTGCGCCTGCGGGAGATCGCGACCATCGAGCTCACCGACGCGTCCGGACCCCAGCCCTACGCGGTCGACCTGCAGAGCGGCCGCATCGTGGTGCGTCAGCCGCTCCACGAGCTCCTCGCCGGCGCCGGGATCCAGAGCTGGCGTTCCGCCAGTGGATCCGCCGTCGCCGACGGATCGGTGCTGGTCGTCGAGGGCAAGCCCTGGCGCCTGCACCTGCCCGCGCGGGCTGCGGTCACCGACGAGGAGGTCCCCTCCCTGGTCCACACCGACACCCTGCTCAAGCTCGACGTCGGGGAGCTGGAGGGTGCCATCGAGCTCGGCGGGATGCGGATCGACCTGTCCCGCGAGATGACCCGGATCCTCATCCCTTATGCAGAAGCCCTCACCAACGAGTACCAGTTCGAGGACGCCTGGCTGACCCGCGACGAGGCCCACGCCCGCTGGCTGGAGCTGGGGGGCAACCCCGAGTCACCGCCCCAGAGGCTGGGTTGGATGCGCGGAAAGGTGAAGTCGTACCTGGCCCGGCATGGGCTCGCGGACGTGGACGGGCTCTTCGAGAGCCAGCGCGTCGGCCAGTGGTACGGCACTAGGCTCGGCCTCTCGCCCGACCAGGTGGTGCTCACGTGAGCCGCGCGTTGCCTGCATGTGCCTGCGCATAGGCAGGCAACACAAGGCAAGGCTGGCTCGGAACACTGATATCCTCGAGCCATTCCCTTCGAGTCCTGCCCGCTGGATCGGGCCCACACCCACTCCGCTGCAGGGGCACCGCCCCCGCAATGACCCCCAGGAGGCCCCATGGCCAATGTCCTCTGGCTCCAAGGTGGCGCTTGCTCCGGCAACACCATGTCGTTCCTCAACGCCGAGGAGCCGAGCGTCGTCGACCTCGTGCTGGACTTCGGCCTCAACATCCTCTGGCACCCCTCCCTGGGTGTGGAGATCGGGGCCCAGGTCGAGGAGCTGATGAACAAGTGCGTCAGCGGCGAGACCGAGATGGACATCTTCGTCTTCGAGGGCTCGGTCATCCAGGCCCCCGACGGCACTGGCAACTGGAACCGCTTCGCCAGCCGCGCCATGAAGGACTGGGTCTGGGACCTCGCCCACGCCGCCAAGTTCGTCGTCGCCATCGGGGACTGCGCCACCTGGGGCGGCATCCCCGCCACCGCCCCCAACCCCTCGGACTCGACCGGCCTGCAGTTCCTCAAGCGCAGCCACGGCGGCTTCCTGGGCGCCGACTTCGTCAGCAAGGCCGGCCTGCCGGTCATCAACATCCCGGGCTGCCCCGCCCACCCCGACTGGATCAGCCAGATCCTGGTCGCCATTGCCACCGGACGCGCCGGTGACCTCGCGCTCGACGATCTCCAGCGCCCGGCGACCTTCTTCACCAGCTTCACCCAGACCGGCTGCACCCGGAACATGCACTTCGCCTACAAGGTGAGCACCACCGAGTTCGGCCAGCGCAAGGGCTGCCTCTTCTACGACCTCGGCTGCCGCGGCCCCTTCACCCGCTCGCCGTGCAACCGGATCCTGTGGAACCGCGTCTCGTCCAAGACCCGCGCCGGCATGCCCTGCATCGGCTGCACCGAGCCCGAGTTCCCTCACCACGACCTCGCCCCGGGCACCGTCTTCGCGACGCCCACCACCCTGGGTCTCCCCAACGAGGTCCCGCCGGGCATGTCCAAGCGGACCTACCTGACCATGGTCGCCGCCGGAAAGGGCAGCGCACCGCAGTGGGCCAAGGACGACATCTTCGTCGTCTGACCCGCGTCTCCATCCCAAACTTCGAACCTGCCCTTTCAGCCAATTCACGGAGGTCCTCATGGACCAGTCCCAGACCGAGACCCTCGACATCTCCCCCGTCGGCCGCGTCGAAGGCGACCTCGACGTCCGCGTGGAGATCGAGGACGGCGTCGTCGTCAACGCCTGGACCCAGGCCGAGATGTTCCGCGGCTTCGAGATCATCTTGCGCGGCAAGGACCCGCAAGCCGGCCTCGTCGTCACCCCCCGCGCCTGCGGCATCTGCGGCGCCAGCCACCTGACCTGTGCCGCCTGGGCGCTCGACACGGCGTACGGCGCCGAGGTGCCTCGCAACGCGATCATCGCCCGCAACCTGGGCCAGATCGTCGAGAGCATCCAGTCGATGCCCCGCTACTTCTACGGGCTGTACGCCATCGACATGGCCAACCCCAAGTACAAGGGCAGCCAGTACTTCGATGAGGTCGCCCGTCGGTTCTCCGCCTACACCGGCACCAGCTACCAGTCCGGCGTCACCATCTCCGGCAAGCCGGTCGAGATCTACGCGCTCCTCGGCGGCCAGTGGCCCCACAGCTCCTACATGGTGCCCGGCGGCGTCATGTGCTCGCCGACCCTGACCGACATCACCCGCGCCTGGGCGATCCTCGAGTACTTCCGCCGCAACTGGCTCGAGTCCACCTGGCTCGGCTGCTCGCTGGAGCGCTACGAGCAGATCCAGTCCTACGACGACTTCATGGCCTGGATGGAGGAGAAGCCGGAGCACGCCAACTCCGACCTCGCCCTGTACTGGAAGGCCGGCCTCGACTACGGCCTGCACACCTACGGCGCCGGCTGCGGCCGCTACGTCACCTGGGGCTACCTGCCCCACGAGGACCGCTACCAGAAGCCCACCATCGACGACCGCAACGACGCCGTCATCATGAAGTCGGGCATCTACGACAGCGCCACCGACAGCCACATCCTCATGGACCAGGCGCGCGTCCGCGAGAACACCAGCCACGCCTGGTACGACGAGGGCGACGGCGACTACCACCCCTTCCAGCGCCGCACCGTGGCCGTCAACAAGAACAAGCACGACTACAGCGGCAACTACAGCTGGGCGACCGCGGTCAAGGACATCGAGCTGGGCCGCTGCGAGGCCGGTCCCCTGTCCCGTCAGCTGGTCGCCGGCGGCGGCCATGGGCACGCCTGGCAGCACAGCGACCCGTTCATCCTCGACGCCTTCAAGAAGCTCGGGGGCGCGAGCCTGCACCTGCGCCAGCTCGCCCGCATGCACGAGGCGGTCAAGGTCTACCGCGAGGCCGAGCGCTGCCTGCGCGCCTTCGACCTCAAGGAGCCCTTCTACAAGAAGCCTCGTCCGCGCGACGGCGAGGGCTGGGGCGCCACCGAGGCCGCCCGCGGCGCCCTCGCCCACTGGATCAAGGTCAAGGACGGCCGGATCGAGAACTACCAGATCATCGCGCCGACCACCTGGAACGTCGGTCCCCGCGATGGCAGCGAGGCCCGCGGCCCCATCGAGGAGGCGCTGGTCGGCACCCCCATCGCCAACAAGCACGACCCGGTCGAGGTCGGCCACGTGGCGCGCTCCTTCGACAGCTGCCTCGTGTGCACGGTCCACGCCCACGACGCCAAGACCGGCAAGGAGCTCGCCCGCTTCCGCACGGCGTGAGAGGGATGATGCCCTGGGGGGCGCCCTGCCCCCTGCCGTGACCATCCAGGCGAGCTCCAGGAGCGAGCATGCTGACCATCATCGGATGCGGCAACGCCAACCGCCGGGACGACGCCATCGGAGTGCGCGTCGCCCGGCGGCTCCGCGATCGACTGGAGCGCCATCCGGTACCCGGAGTGCGGGCGATCGACTGCGGAACTGCGGGAATGGAAGTCATGTTCGCCACCAAGGACAGCGACGCGGTCATCCTGATCGACGCGGCGGTGTCCGGCTCGGAGGCGGGTGCGGTCTTCGAGGTGCCCGGCAGCGAGCTGGTCCGCGACCGGGAGCCGTCGCTCAACCTCCACGACTTCCGCTGGGACGACGCCCTCTTCGCCGGACAGAAGATCTGCGGCGCCGACTTCGCCGACAAGGTCAAGGTCTTCCTCATCGAGGCCCAGGACACGGGCTTCGGCCTGGAGCTGTCCGAGCCGGTGGAGAAGGCGGGAGACACCGTCTACGAGCGCGTGCTGGCCTGCATCGCCGAGCACGCCGTGGCCCGCCACTCACCAGAGGAGCGGTGGGAGATCCAGATCAGCCGCGGCTGGGTGCAGATCCCGGTCGCGCTGTACGAGCAGCTCTTCAGCGGTCGGCAGGGTGTGGTGCCCTTCGAGCTGGAGGGTGCGCTCTGCTTCATGCCCGTCGAGCAGGTCGCGGGAGGCCTGCTCGTCAAGATCCGCTCGGTAGCAGGCGATCGCGCGATCGATGCCTCCGAGTTCCTGCGCGCGAACGGCTGGGACGACGCCGGGCGCTACACCTGCACCGCCCGCTGGGAGCGCACGCTCGGCGCCCTGGCCCTGGAGAGAGCATGACTGCCGCCAGCCCCCACATCGAGGCGACCCTGGGTCGCGTGCGCGCCACCGGCGAGGACCCCCTGCGTCAGGCCGAGGCCCTGGTCGAGGTGGCGATGGACCTGCAGCGCCAGCCCAAGGACCCGCAGGATCTCATCGACGCCGTCTTCCTCTACGATCACGCGGTCACCCTGGCGTCCGACGTGCCCCTGGCCCGGGCCCGGGCGATCTCGGGCAAGGCGACCGCCCTGCGCCGCATGCCCGGCGCCGGCATCGAGCACCTCGAGGCCGCGCTGGCCGGCTTCGAGGAGTCCCTGCCCATCCTGCGCAGCCAGGGTGAGGACGAGGAGATCGCCGAGGTCGAGATGACCTACGGCCTCGTGCTGCAGGCCCTCGCCGGCGTGGGTCGGGCCCAGCTCCCCCTCGCCATCCAGGCCTACCACCGCGCCCTGCGCTTCTTCGACGCGGCCCGCTTCCCCCGGGAGTACGCGATCCTCCACAACAACCTGGCGACCGCGTACCTCTCCATGTCCATGATGCCGGGCAAGGAGGGCGTGCGGGAGGCGCTGGCGGTGCAGTCCTTCAAGGAGGCCCTGCGCAGCCTGACCATCGAGGAGGACCCGGTCGAGTACGCCATGCTCCAGAACAACCTGGGCAACGCGCTGCAGGCGACTCGCGGAAAACATCCGTTCGAGCACCTCTCCCAGGCGGTCACGGCCTACGACGAGGCCCTGCGCGTGCGCACGCCCCACGACACGCCGGTCGAGTACGCCAACACCATCACCAACAAGGCCAACGCGCTCATGAACCTGCCCGACGACGTCGAGCACCCCGAGCGCGGCAACCCCGACAACCTGGCCGCCGCCGTGGGCATGCTCACCGAGGCGGCCGCGGTATTCACCAAGAACCACGTGCACGACCGCGCCGCCGTGGTCACCGAGCTGGCCGAGAGCCTGAAGGCCGAGCTGCGCTCCGGTGGAGGTCCCACGTGAGCGACCTCGAGACCCTGGTTCGCGATCTCGATCGCCTGGAGCAGATCGTCGCGTCCTGGGACCAGACCCAGCAGCTGACCGTGCAGGCCCTGCGCGAGGCGGTGGAGTCCATCCAGAAGGAGGCCTTCCGGAGGATCATCGCCGAGGTGAAGCAGTCGCCGGACGGCATGGCCGCCCTGCGCGAGGCGGTCGGCGACCCCTGGGTCTACAGCGTGCTGCAGTTCCACGGTCTGCTCAAGCCGCCCCAGCCGTCGGTGGAGGAGCGCATCGAGCAGGCCCTGGAGGCGGTGCGGCCCCGGCTGAAGAGCCACGAGGGCAACGTCGAGCTGGTCGCCTTCGTCGCCCCGGACGAGGCGCAGATCCGCCTGACCGGCACCTGCAACGGCTGCGCCTTCAGCGACATCACCGTCAAGCTGGGCGTCGAGAAGGCCATCATCGAGGGCGTCGACGAGATCACGAAGGTCACCGTCATCGAGGGTCGGGCCCCGGCGAGCGCCGACGGCGTGAAGGGCTCGCCCTTCGCCATCCCCTGGGAGGACGCCGGTCCCGTCACCGCCGTGCCCGCCGGCGGGGTCATCGCCACCGAGCTCGACAAGGCCAGCGTGCTGCTCACCCAGATGGGCGGCGAGGTGAAGGCCTACCCCAACGCCTGCGCCCACCTGGGCATGCCGCTGGAGATGGGCGAGGTCAGCGACGGGGTCATCACCTGCAGCTACCACGGCTTCCAGTTCCGCCTCGACACCGGCGAGTGTCTCACCACCCCCGAGATCGCCCTGCCCAGCTACCCGGTGCGGGTCCAGGCCGGTCGGGTCCAGGTCCAGGTGACCACATGAGCATCCCCCAAGCTGGCGAGAGTGGCGAGAGCGTGCACGTGCCGCTGGGGGAGGGCCTGCCCAAGGGTCCGCCCGCCCCATCGCTGCTCGATCCTTCCGGTCCGGAGCGGATCCTCGGCGGCGCCGATCCCATGATGGGCCCGGTCGCCCCCGCCCGCGACTCCATGTTCGGCCCCCGCGGTGCCCTCCTGCTGGGTGACGACGGACCGCTCCTGGTCTGCGACACCGGCCACCACCGCATCCTGGGCTGGCACCGCGTCCCCGCCCAGGACGGCGCCCCCGCCGACTTCGTGCTCGGCCAGCCCGGCTTCGACCGGGAGGGTCGCAACGCGCTCGACGAGCCGTCCGCCAGCACCCTGAACGTGCCCTGCGGGATCGCCCCCTTCGGCGAGCGCGGCCTCGCCGTCGCCGACTCCTGGAACAACCGGGTCCTCATCTGGAACGAGGTCCCGACCCGCTCCGGCGTGCCCGCCGACCTCGTGCTGGGCCAGGCCGACTTCGACGGCATCGAGCCCAACCGCGGCATGCTCGACGGAGGTGCGGAGGAAGGCACCCCCGAGGCCGGGGCCGACACCCTGCACTGGCCCTTCCAGGTGATGGTGCACGACGGCCGTCTCTACGTCGCCGACGCCGGCAACCGCCGGGTGCTGGTCTGGCGCACCCTGCCGACCCGCAACGGCCAGCCCGCCGACTTCGTGCTGGGCCAGGACACCCTGCAGGCCCGCTCCGACAACGGCGGCGGCGACCCCGGCCCGACCGGCATGCGCTGGCCCCACGATCTCGCCGTCGTGGACGGAGACCTGGTGGTGACCGACGCGGGCGACAACCGGGTGATGATCTGGGACGGCCTGCCCGACGCGATCAACGTGCCCGCGGCCCGGGTGCTGGGTCAGCCCGACTTCCACAAGGTCGACCACAACCAGTCCCGCTACTGGCCCGACGCCGCCTGCCTGAACATGCCCTACGCCGTCGCGGCGGGCGCGGGCTGGCTCATCGCGGGGGACACGGCCAACTCGCGCATCGTCGGCTGGAAGGTCGCGGACGGGCTGCAGACCGGCTCGGCCGCCGTCGCGCTCGCCGGGCAGGAGCACTTCGGGCAGAAGGGCGACAACCGCTGGGGCGACACCGCCCGCGACAGCCTGTGCTGGCCCTACGGGCTGCAGATCCTGGGCAACCTCGCCGTGGTCGCGGACACCGGCAACCACCGGATCCTGCTGTGGCGCCTGGCAGCCCCGGTGGCCGAGGTGGAAGGATGAACGCCGATCTCCACCCACAGCACACCGTCGAGCACGTGCGCTTCCGGGGCACCGTGCAGGGGGTCGGCTTCCGCCCGACGGTCGCCCGGCTGGCCCGTGCGCACGGGCTGCGCGGCTGGGTCCGCAACGATGGCGAGGGCGTGCTGGTGGCCCTGCTGGGCTCCGGCGCCGACCGCGACGCCTTCGTCACCGACCTGCTCGACGGCCTGCCTCCCCTGGCCCGGGTGGACGCGGTGGAGCGCGACTCCAGCGAGCGTGGCCAGCCCGTGGGCGACGACTTCGTCATCGTGCAGAGCCAGGCGGCGGGGGTCCGCACCCCGGTCACCGCAGACGCCGCCACCTGCCCGGCCTGCGCCGAGGAGATCCGCGACCCGTTCAGTCGGCGCTACCGCTACCCGCTGACCAACTGCACCCACTGCGGCCCCCGCTATACCGTCGTGACCGACATCCCCTGGGACCGGCCGAACACGACCATCGCGTCGTTCACCCTCTGCACCGACTGCCAGGCCGAGTACGAGGACGAGACCGACCGTCGCTACCACGCCGAGCCCATCGCCTGCGGACGCTGCGGCCCCAACGCCGAGATCGTGCGCACGGACGGCAGCCCGGTCAGCTTCGCCACCTACTCGATGCTCGACGATGTCGACGCCGCGCGGACCCTCGTCCAGCGCGGCGAGATCGTCGCAGTCAAGGGTCTCGGCGGCTACCAGCTGTGCTGCGACGCCACCAACGCCGACGCGGTCCAGCACCTCCGCGACCGCAAGCAAAGGCCCGACAAGCCGCTTGCCATGATGGCCTGGGACGTGGCGTTGATCCGCCGCTTCTGCTCGGTGGACCCCGTGGAGGAGCAGGCGCTGCAGAGCCCGGCCGCCCCCATCGTGCTCCTGCGCGCCGACGGTCCCGAGCGCCTGCCCGAGGCGGTCGCCCCCGGCCAGGCCTGGCTCGGCTTCATGCTGCCCAGCACCCCGCTGCACCTCCTGATGCTGCGCGGGCTGGACCGCCCGATCGTCTGCACCAGCGGAAACCTCGTCGACGAGCCCCAGTGCACCGAGGACGACGAGGCCCTCACCCGCCTCGGGGGCATCGCCGACTGGGTGCTCCGCCACGACCGCCCGATCGCCCACCGGGTCGACGACTCCGTCGTCCGCTGCATTGCCGGCCAGGTCCGCCCCCTGCGTCGGGCCCGTGGGTACGCGCCCGCCCCGGTCGCCCTGCACGAGAGCTTCGCCGCAGCCCCGGCGATCACGGCGCTGGGGGGCCAGCTGAAGTCGACCTTCTGCCTGCTCGATCGCGGCCAGGCCACCCTGTCGCCCCACCTCGGCGACCTCGACGAG
Organism: uncultured Pseudomonadota bacterium; assembly: GCA_937891875.1. Classification (GTDB taxonomy): domain Bacteria; phylum Myxococcota_A; class UBA796; order UBA796; genus REDI01. The sequence goes on from CALATR010001142.1 coordinate 21,619, forward strand.
CCCCGCACCCTCGCCGACTACGCGGTCCACCTCCGCACCCTGACCCGGCTCTTCGAGCACGCGCCCCACGCCATCGCGATGGACGTGCACCCGGGCTACCGCTCGGAGGCCCTGCTGGGTATCGCCCAGGGATCTGCCGCTTCCAACGCCGCACTTCACACCCACCGCCTGCCGCACCACCACGCGCACGCGGCCGCCTGCATGGCCGACAATGGCCTGCCCGTCGACGCGCCTCCCGTGCTTGCCCTCGTGCTGGACGGCCTCGGCATGGGTGACGACGGCGACCTGTGGGGCGGCGAGCTCCTGCGTGCGGACTTCCGGCGGGCCACCCGCCTCGCCGCCCTGCCCGCCGTCGCCCTGCTGGGTGGGGATCGCGCCGCCCGCGAGCCATGGCGCAACGCCCTCGCCCACCTGGTCCACGCTCTCGGCTGGGAGGGTCTGGCCGACCACGCCGACCTCGACGTCGTCCAGCGCCTGCTCTCCCGCCGTACCAGCCTGGTCGAGCGCGCCCTGCACACCTCCCCCCGTGCCTCGTCCGCCGGCCGGCTCTTCGACGCGGTCGCCGCCGTGCTCGACCTGCACTTCGACGGGATCTCCTACGAGGCCCAGGCCGCCACGGCGCTGGAGTCGGTGGCCGCGCGCGCCGCCGATGACGTCCACTACCCGGTGAACCTGCTCACCGAGGGCTTCGACGCGGGCGACGTGCCCCGACTCGGCCTCGCCACGATGTGGGCCGCCCTGCTCGCCGATCTCGCTGCTGACGTCGACATCGGCATCATCTCCCGCCGCTTCCACGCAGGCCTTGCCCAGGGCCTCGCCGACGCCTGCGCCCACGCCCGTGGCGCCGACGACACGGTCGCGCTGAGTGGCGGCTGCTTCCAGAACGCGCTGCTCACCGAGCTCACCGCCGCCGCCCTGACGCGCCACGGCTTCTCGGTGCTCCTGCATCACCAGGTCCCCGCCAACGACGGGGGCCTCTCGCTGGGCCAGGCCGCCATCGCCGCCGCCCGCGAGCTCCACCCCCTCCCTGCGGAGTAGCCCATGTGCCTCGGAATCCCCGGCCAGGTCGTCGAGATCACCGATGCGGAGAAGCGCCTCGGCGTCGTCAGCGTGGGCGGCGTGCGCCGCGAGGTGAACCTCGCCTGCGTCGTCGACGAGGACCACCCCGCCGAGGACTGCGTCGGTGACTGGGTCCTCGTGCACGTCGGCTTTGCCATGAGCCGCATCGACCCCGACGAGGCCGCCCGCACGCTCGAGCTCCTGCACGAGCTGGGCGAGGTCCAGGAGCAGCTGGCCGCGATGCGCGAGAGCGGGAGACCCGGATGAAGGACCCCCTGCGCCAGCTCTACCCGGACCTGTCAGGTCGCCCGGAACCCGCCTCGGACGCCGATCTCCTGACGTCCATCCGCCGCAAGGTCGACGACTCCATCCGCGCCAAGCAGGCGCTGGTGGACCAGTCCGGACCGGCCCTGCTCGACACCGCCAGGGCGCTCGCCGGGGTGTTCGCGGGGGGCGGTCGCCTGCTCACCATGGGCAACGGCGGCTCCTCCTGCGACGCCGCCCACGTCGCGGTCGAGTTCATGCACCCGATCACGGTCGGGCGGAAGGCGCTGCCGGCCATGCACCTGGGGGCAGACCTGCCCATGCTCACCGCGGTCGGCAACGACGTCGGCTTCGACGAGATCTTCGTCCGCCAGGTCATCGCCCACGGCCGCTCCGGCGACGCGCTGATCGGGTTCTCGACCAGCGGCAACTCCACCAACCTCCTCCGAGCCTTCGAGGTCGCCTCCCAGCGCGGCCTCGTCACCCTCGGCTTCTCCGGCGGCGACGGCGGACGGATGGCCAGCGCCGGCTTCGTCCAGCACTGCGTCATCGTCCCCTCCCCCAGCGTGCATCGCGTCCAGGAAGGCCACCTGGTCGCCTACCACGTCCTGTGGGACCTGGTGCACACCCTCCTGGCCAGCGCGGAGGCCCCATGAAGTACGTCGACGAGTTCCGCGATCCGGTCGTCGCCAAGCGACTCATCGCCACCATCGAGGCCCAGCTCGAGCAGCTCGGGCGCCCGGTGCGCATCATGGAGGTCTGCGGCGGGCACACGCATGCGATCTTCAAGTTCGGCCTGGAGGACATGCTCCCCGACGGCATCGACCTCGTGCACGGCCCGGGCTGCCCGGTGTGCGTGCTCCCGGTCGGTCGGGTGGACGACGCGGTCGCCATCGCGGAGAACCCGGACGTCATCTTCGCCACCTTCGGCGACGCCATCCGGGTGCCCGGCTCGGAGAAGAGCCTGCTGCAGGCCAAGGCCGGCGGGGCAGACGTCCGCACGGTCTACTCGCCCACCGACGCCCTGACCCTGGCGCGCAACAACCCCGACAAGAACGTCGTCTTCTTCGGGCTCGGCTTCGAGACCACGACGCCGTCGACCGCGCTGACGGTCCTGCAGGCCGAGGCCGAGGGCATCGAGAACTTCTTCGTGTTCTCGAACCACATCACCATCGTGCCGACCATCAAGGCCATCCTCGACTCGCCCGACCAGCGCATCGACGGCTTCGTCGGCCCGGGCCACGTCTCGATGGTCATCGGGCTCGCGCCCTACCAGTTCATCGCCGAGCGCTACAAGCGCCCGCTGGTCGTCGCCGGCTTCGAGCCCACCGACGTGCTCCAGTCGATCTCCATGGTGCTCGCCCAGCTGCTGGATGGCCGGGCCGACATCGAGAACCAGTACCGCCGCCTGGTGAAGCCCGAGGGCAACCCCGCAGCCCTCACCGCCCTGACCACGGTCTTCGAGCTGCGCCCCTACTTCGAGTGGCGCGGGCTCGGCTCCATCGACCACTCCGGCCTGCAGCTCACCGAGGAGTATGCCAGGTTCGACGCCGAGAAGAAGTATGCGGTGCCAGCGCTCTCGGTCGCCGATCCCAAGGCGTGCCAGTGTGGCGAGGTGCTCAAGGGCGTCATCAAGCCCTGGCAGTGCAAGGTCTTCGGCACCGCCTGCACCCCGCAGCGCCCCATCGGCGCGTGCATGGTCAGCTCGGAAGGCGCCTGCGCCGCCTACTACAACTACGGCCGGCTCTCCACGACCCGGCACCTGGTGGAGGCCAAGTGAGTGGCCCAAGCCGCGGCAAGGACCACCCGCTCTTCCAGCGGGTCGAGAAGTTTCGTCGGCGCGCCGGTCGCGTCACTGACCCGATCATCACCCAGGCTCACGGGGGTGGCGGCAAGGCCATGCGCGACCTGATCGACGATCTCGTCATCAGGAACGTAGGCGGACCGGCGCTGGAGGCGGATGAGGACCAGGCCCGCATCTCGCTTGCAGACCTCATGGCCTCCGGCGACCGGCTCGCTTTCACCACCGACTCCTACGTGGTCAGCCCGCTCGAGTTCCCGGGCGGCGACATCGGCCGGCTCGCGGTCAACGGCACGGTCAACGACCTGGCGGTCGGCGGGGCGATCCCGAGGTTCCTCTCGCTGGGCCTGGTCATCGAGGAGGGCCTGGAGACAGACGTCCTCCGCCGCATCCTGAAGAGCGTCGGCGAGGCGGCCCGGGAGGCCGGGGTCCAGATCGTCACCGGCGACACCAAGGTGGTCCAGCGCGGCGCGGCGGACCGGCTGTTCATCAACACGGCCGGAGTGGGCGTCATCCCCGAGGGCGTGAACCTGTCCAGCAAGCGGGTCCAGGCCGACGACGTCATCCTCTGCAACGGCTACCTGGGCGACCACGGCGCGGCGATCCTGGTCGCCCGCGGCGAGCTCAACCTGCAGTCCGACATCCCCAGCGACTGCGCCCCGCTCAACGGCCTCGTACGCGCCCTGCTCGACGCCGACATCGACGTGCACGCCATGCGCGACGTGACGCGGGGTGGCCTGGCCGCCGTGCTCAACGAGCTCGCGCTGGGCAGCGAGGTGGGCATGCAGGTCGACGAGGCCGCGCTGCCGGTGCGCCCCGAGGTGCACGGCTTCTGCGAGATCCTCGGCCTCGATCCCGTGCATCTCGCCAACGAGGGCAAGCTGGTCGCCGCGGTCCCGAAGGACCAGGCCGAGCGTGCGCTGCAGGTCATGCGCGCCCACCCCCTCGGGGAGCAGGCCGCCGTGGTCGCCCGCTGCCGCGCCGAGCCCCCCGGGGTCGTGACCATCCAGACCGGCTTCGGCGGCGAGCGCATCCTCGACATGCTCGTCGGTGAGCAGCTGCCGAGGATCTGCTGATGCACGAGCTCTCGATCACCCGCAACATCGTGAGCATCGTGGCCGACAAGGCCGCGGGCCGCCCGGTGCGCAAGGTGCACCTGCAGATCGGCCTGCTCTCGGGCATCGAGATCCCGGCCATCCAGTTCTGCTTCCCGATGTGCGCCGAGGGCACCAGCCTTCAGGACGCCGAGCTGGTCATCCACGAGGTCGCGGGCAAGGGCCGCTGCCAGGGCTGCGACAAGGACGTCGACCTGCAGCACCTGATCGCGGTCTGCCCCTGCGAACGCCGAGAACCCCTGACGATTACCGCCGGCGAGGAGCTCCTCGTCAAGGCGATGGAGGTCTGAATGTGCACCACCTGCGGCTGCGGCGGCGGTGAGACCGGCGCCAAGCTCCACGATCTCGTGACCGGCGAGCGCACCCACGTGCACGCGGTCCTCGACCCGGCGCCGGGCCACCACGGTCACGGTCACGGTCACGGTCACGGTCATCACCACCACCACGATCACGACCACGGCCACAGCCACGACCACGATCACGGCCACAGCCACGATCACGACCACAGCCACGATCACGGCCATGACCACAGCCACGATCACGGGCACCACCACCACGATCACGGCCCCGCCGAGCTGGTCGCCCTGGAGCAGCGGGTCCTGTCCACCAACGACCGGATCGCCGCGCGCAACCGGGCCTGGCTGGACGGCCGCGAAGTCCTGGCGTTGAATCTGATGTCTTCGCCGGGCTCGGGCAAGACCACCCTGCTGGAGAAGACCCTCGCCTCCTGGGACGGCGCATCCGGCGTGCTCGAGGGCGATCAGGAGACCAGCCGCGACGCGGAGCGGATCCGGGCCACCGGCGCCCCGGTCGTGCAGGTCAACACCGGCAAGGGCTGCCACCTCGAGGCGGAGATGGTGTGGCAGGGGCTGCAGCGCCTGCGCCCGCCGTTCGGCTCGGGGCTCTTCGTGGAGAACGTCGGCAACCTCGTCTGCCCCGCCCTCTTCGACCTGGGCGAGGCCGCCCGCGTGGTGCTGTTCAGCGTGACCGAGGGCGAGGACAAGCCCGAGAAGTACCCCCACATGTTCCGCGGGGCGGACCTCATCCTGCTGACCAAGGTGGACCTGCTGCCCCACCTCGACTTCGACGTCGAGCAGAGCCTGCAGGCGCTGCGCACCGTCAACCCGACCGCACCCGTGCTCCACGTCTCCGCCCGCACCGGCGAGGGCATGGACGCCTGGTTCGACTGGATCCGCGCTCGCAAGGCCGAGCTCGGCGCCGCCCCGTCCAATGCACACTCCGTGGAGTCGACATGAGCACCACTCTCGAAGCCCTCTCGGAGCGCATGGACCGCATGGAGGCGTCCCTGGCCCGGATCGCCGACCTGCTGGAGACCCGGGTCGCACCGTCGAGTCCGTCCAACACCCTCACCCATGCGACCGCCAAGGCCGAGCACGCCCTGGCCGAGGTGCACGGCAGCGAGGAGCTC
>CALATR010001143.1 GCA_937891875.1 uncultured Pseudomonadota bacterium
ACGGCACCCACGACCCTCGCCAGTCCAGCGCCAGCCAGTACGCCTACGCGGTCGCCCACGCCGGCGAGTCCAGCCCCGACGGCTCCTGGTCGGTCACTGGCAGCCTGTCCCGCCGCTCGACCCTGCTGCGGACCAACTTCACCGGCTTCCTCACCGACGATCGCCGCCCTGGCGAGTCTGCCCACGATCAGCGCGGTGACCTGCTCGACCAGCGCAGCCTCGGAACCACCGCCCACCTGGAGGCCCAGGCCCGCGAGCTGGTGGGCAACCCGATCTCGCCGACCCGCTGGCACGTCTCCGCGGGCGTCCGCGGCCGACTCGACCAGGTGGACGCCGTCTCCCTGCGCCTGCGCGACGTGGACGGCGTGCCCTACCGCACCGAGCTGGACCTGAACCTGCGCCAGGCCGACCTCGCGCTGTGGAGCGCCGCCGAGGTCGACACCGGCGCCGTCCGCGCGCGTCTGGGTGGTCGGGCCCAGAGCTTCCTGTACGAGGTCACCGACCACTGCGCGGCCCAGGACGGCTGGTTTCCCGGCATCGAGCTGGACGACGTCAACTGCGCCGACGAGGACCGCAACGGCGTCCGCCGCCGCGACGCCACCCGCACCGCCGGCGGCCTCGGCTTCGCCCCCCGCGGCGCCCTCACCTGGCAGGTCCACCCCCATCACCAGCTCCTCGCCAGCGGCGGCCGCGGCTTCCGCTCCATCGAGGTCGTGTCCCTGTCCGAGGGCGAGGACGCGCCGTTCGCGGGCCTGTGGTCCGGGGACGTCGGCTGGCGCTGGCAGACCGGAAACGACAAGGTGTACGCCGATCATCGCGTGGTGACCTTCGTCACCCACGTCAACCGGGACCTGGTCTTCGACGAGGAGAGCGGGGCCAACCTGGCGGCAGGCTCGTCGACCCGCTGGGGCGCCACCGCCACCAGCGAGCTGCACGTCGGCCCCTTCCGCGAGCACACCTCGATCACCGCCACCTACGCCGCCTTCGGCGATGAGCTGCCCCCCGCCTACGTCGCCTCCTTCAGCGACCGCCAGCCCGGCGCGCTCGTCCCCTACGTGCCCGTCGTGCTCGGCCGCTCCGACCTGTCCTACACCTGGACCGTCAAGGCGCTGGGCCTGCGCCACGGCGTCGCCGGCACCCTCATCGGCCCGCGCCCCCTGCCGCTCTCCGAGTGGGCGGATCCGGTCTTCACCCTCGACGCGAGCACCGAGCTGCGCTGGCGGGGCGTCGAGGCGGGGGTGGCGGTCACGAACCTGCTCGGCACCCGCTACAACCTCGCCGAGTACCACTTTGCCTCCTGGTTCCCCGACCAGAGCGGCACCGAGTTCCCGACCCGCATCCCCGCGCGCCACGTCAGCCCCGGGCCCCCGCGCGCGGTCATGCTCTCGCTGACCGTGCATCCCGCCGCGATGTAGCCAGCCAGGGTTAGGGTCGGCCGCGGAGGGAGTCCGTGATCACCTGGGTCCTCGCTGCGTTCCTGTCCTCGCCGAGTGTCGCCGCAGACGCGCCGCTCGTCGACGCCGCCGTCGCCTGCGCGACCCCCGCGGACCTCACGAAGACCTGGGGCGTCGTGCTCGACCGGCCCCACGAGCTGGCCGACGCGCCCGTCTACCTGGTGCGCGACAACGCCGGCAAGGTGCACCTGGCCGTGCACCCCACCGAGGCAGGCTGGCGGCAGCTCCTCGCGGAGTACGGCCTGGCCGAGCGCAAGGACACCGTCGTGCCGACGCGGCTGTGGGCGTGGGAGCCGCCGTGGCGCTCGAAAGACGGGCTGGTCACGGATGGCATCCCGGTCGATTCCAAGCTTCGCAGGCAGATCACACCGGACAGCGGCTGCGAGTCCTGGACCGCCGGCCCCGACATCATGGGCCTGTCGATCCCGCGCCAGGCGAGCTGGAGGAACAGCCGCGATCCCCGGGTCGAGGACGACGCGGTGACCGTCGGTGATCTCGCCGTGCTGGAGCACCTCTGCACGACCGGGGACCACGCTGCCTGCAAGCTCGCCGTCCCCCGGATCGTCGCCCGGGAGACCGCCGCGGGACTGGATCGTCGCGCCGCCCTGTCCGCTGCCTGCGAGCGACGCAACACCGCCGCCTGTGTCGACCTCGCGGCGATCGCAGCCCAGGACGAGCCCGACCGCGAGGTCGAGCGCTGGCGCCACGCCTGCGACCTGGGCCTGGGATCGGCGTGTCGCCACGCCGCCCAGCTCGTCCCCGCCGACGGCCCCGTGCGCCCCGAGTCCTTGCTCGAACAGGGCTGCCTCGCCGGCGACGCCATCGCCTGCCAGGAGCTCTTCGACCTCGAGCCCGACATCGAGGTTCCCCGCCTTCAACCTGCACACGAGGCCTGGTGTCGTGCGTCGCGGGACATCCTCTCCTGCTCCAACGCGGCCGAAGGTGCGCTGGTCGCCGACG
>CALATR010001144.1 GCA_937891875.1 uncultured Pseudomonadota bacterium
GCTGCAGCTCCAGCTCCTTCCCGCCGGTCTCGGCGACCCCGGGCACCCGGTACATCCGCTACCAGGAAGCGACCGGCGGCACCTTCCAGTCCATCTGCGACGAGGACTTCGATCAGGTCCTCGCCTACCTGGGCTACGGCGCCTCGGGCCTCTCCTTCGAGTTCCCGCTCGAGAAGGAGCCCCGCTCCCTGTCCGGCATCAAGGTGACGGTCGACGGGGTCGAGGTGAAGCGCAGCCTGCGTGACGGCTGGATCTACGACTCGGTCAGCAACTCGGTCCGCTTCTCCAAGGCCGCCGTGCCCGGCCCGAACGCCGTCGTGGTCATCAGCTACCCGGTCGACGAGGACTGCTGATCCACCGGAACGGATTGGCCGGCCTCGTCGCGGCGCTCCTGATGGTGCTGCTCGCACCCGGGCTCTCCGCCGCCGAGGACCTCCACCACCCGCCGCCCCGTCCGCCACCCGCGCGCGACGGGGCGATGGCGTTGGTGCAGGAGCTCCTGGACCGCGTGACCGCGGGTGGGCCGAGCACCGCGTGGCTGTCCGAGCACCTGGGTCCGCCGACCCATCCCGGTCCACCGAGCGCGGCCGTGCTGGACCGCTGGCGCGAGCGCCTGCTGCCCGGTGCCCCCGTCGGCCAGCGCCTCGCCGCGTCCCCCGGACCGGTCGCCGCGGTCACCGGCCCCGACTACCAGCGGATCCTGGTCGAGTCCGCCCCCGGCTTGTCCGTCGTCGTCGTGCAGTCCGAAGACGGTCCGCGGATCAGCGAGCTCGCCTGGACCACCTGCACCCTGTGCACCGAGCCCGTGCGCTTCGTGTCCGACCTGCTCGACGACGTCGCCCGGCGCGGCGGCCAGTCCCACCGGCTGCTGCCCGGCGTGGAGCTCGACCTCGAGGCCCACCACGACCGCCATGGCCTCGACCAGGACTGGATCGGCGTGCTCTCCCTGCGCAACGGCCAGGCGGGCTTCCTGCCGGACCTGCTCCGCGGAGCCGAAGTGGTCGGTGCAAACGGCGAGATCGTCGACGTGCGCTATGCGGACGGCACCCGCGACACCTGGACCGTGCGCTGGAAGGCCGGACGCTGGGTGGTCGACTATGCCGGCCTGGCCGAGGACAGCCCGCTGCGCATGAGCGCCGCAGAGGAGCGTGCCTGGCGGGATCCGTCTCGGCGCGCGCGGGAGGCCCGGCGAGCCTGGCGACCCGGGTTCGCGCCGGTGGCTGGCGGTGCGGGCATGGAGCTCGGCCATGCCGCGATCGACGCCTGGCCCGACCCCCGCGACGGCACCGTGCTGGTCGTTGTGCTCGACGTCGACCGCGTGCTCACCGCCGTCTTCCGGGTCGATCCCGCCACCCGCCAGGTCGTCGACCGCCTGCGCGCCCCCCTCGCCGACGCCCGCACCCAGCTCCCCCTCGACGGCTGGGGCGAGCGCTGGCCCACCGCCCTGTCCCCCGACGGCCGCCGCCTCGCCCTGGCCGGCCCCAACCGCCTGTGGCTGCTCGACCTCGACAGCCGCCAGAGTCGCCTCCTGGGGCGGGGGGACATCACCTGGCTCGCCTGGGATTCCGGCCGCGATCCTGCACTCTGGTCCGCTCGCGGCCGCACCCTGCAGCGCCTGGACGCCCTGGGCATGACCACCCGGGAGCGCCACGAGGCCGACGTGATCGGCCTGGCCGAAGACGCCGATCGAACCTGGCGGATCACCTCCGACGGCTCCCTCGCCACGGCGGACGGCGCCGTCTCGGAGCAGCCCCCGCTGTGCTGCGGCGAGGTCGTCGACGCCGCGGTCGACCCCACGTCGTCTCGGACCCTGCTCACCTGTGGCGCCGGATGCGACAGCGCCGCGGTCTGGGTGGATGGCACCCGCGCGACCCCGATCCCGGGTGCGGGCTCGGCCCAGCCCGGCGCCTCGTGCAGCCCGGACGGGCGCTGGTTCACGACCGGTCGGGACGGCGGCCTGCTCCTGTGGGCCACCGACGAGGCTCGCCCCATGGCCACCCTGCCCGGCGGCCCCTTCCGCAGCGCCCGCTGGAGCCCCGACGGCCGCGCCCTGCTCACCGTCGACGGCGAGGGCCGGGTCGTGTGGTGGGAGCTGTCCCAGGTCGTCGCCCGCTTCTCGGTCAGCGACGACGACCCGCCGCTCCCGTAGTGTCCCGACGGGGTTAGCCCGGTCCCATGTCACGACCCGCCCGCCTGCTGTTCGTCTGCTCCGGCAACCTCTGTCGCTCTCCGATGGCGCTCTACCTGGCCCGGGAGCGCGCCGAGCTCCGCGACATCGCAGTCGAGGTCGACAGCGCGGGCACGCTGGGCATCGAGGGGCGGGAGCCGCCGGACAACACCCAGGCCGTCATGCGCGAGATCGGCATCCCGGTCAGCGATCACCGCAGCAAGGGCATCACCCTGGAGCACATGCAGTGGGCGGACCGGGTGCTGGTCATGACCTACGAGCACGCCGCGACCCTGCGCGAGCGCTTCCCCGAGAACTCGGAGCACGTCGAGCTGCTGGGCCCGTTCGGACGCCAGGCCCCCGAGATCGACGATCCCGTCGGGCGCTGGCGGCGCTTCCATCGCAAGGTGCGCGACCAGATCGCCAAGGCCGTCGACGGGCTGCTGGCGCGGGTCGAGCGCGACGCCCAGGAAGCCCGGGCACAGCGCTGAGATCGACGGGCCCACCGCGATGGGCGGGCCCGGTCGGACCTACTCGTTGACCGTGACCTTGTTCACGCGGATGGGCGTGACCGGCCGATCGCGGCGATCGGTCTGGGTCTTGCCGATCTTGTTGACCACGTCCATGCCGCTGACGATCTTGCCGAACACCGGGTGCTTGGACTGACCGGGGGTGAACCAGTCCAGGTAGTGGTTGTGCACGGTGTTGATGAAGAACTGGCTGCCGCCGGAGTTGGGACGGCCGGTGTTCGCCATGGACAGCGTGCCGGGCTCGTTGCTGAGCCGGGCGGTGTGCTCGTCCTGGATGGTGCCGTGGGGCGGGCCGCCGGTGCCGGCGCGCGGGCTGTTGGGATCGCTGCTGTGGGGGCAGCCGAACTGGATCATGAAGTTGTCGATGACCCGGTGGAAGTGCAGCCCGTCGTAGAAGCCATCGTTCGCCAGCTTGATGAAGTTGCCGGCGGTGATGGGCATCTGGTCGACGAACAGCTCGACCTCGAACTGGCCCTCGGTGGTATCGAACGTCGCGGTGGGATTCGCCATGGTGGCACTCCTCGTGAAGGTCGCTCCCGTAGCGTGATCCGGGGGGTGTGCCACGCCGCGGTCGATCGCAGGTCGGTTCAGCGTACCGGTTGTTGGGTGGTGAAGCGCTCCCGCCAGGCCCCGGGGCTCACTCCGGTCACCCTGCGGAAGGCCCGGCGGAACGTGTCTGTCGTGCCGAATCCGCAGTCGGCAGCGATGGCATCGAGGCCGGCGTCGCTCTGGCCGAGCAGGCGCTGGGACGCCTCGACCCGCACCTGGGTGACGAAGGCGGCCGGGGTCTCGCCGGTCTGGTCACGGAAGACGCGGGCAAAGTGGCGCGGGCTCATGGCGGCGCGGGACGCGAGCACGTCCACCCGGTGATCGGCGGCCGGATCGCGGAGGATCTCACTGATGACCCCGTGCAGCACGTCATCGACCGTGGGGCGCAGCCTGACCGCGGCCCCGAACTGGGACTGGCCGCCAGGCCTCCGGGCGAACACGACCAGGCAGCGGGCGACGAGCGCCGCCAGCTTCGAGCCCACGTCCTGGGCGATGA
>CALATR010001145.1 GCA_937891875.1 uncultured Pseudomonadota bacterium
CCTCCTTGAAGATCTCGATCTCGACAGCCTCGACGCCGTCCAGGTGGCTGACGACCCGGCGCTCGGTGTGGGTCTCGGTCACGGTCGCGACGTCGACGAGCGGGACCTGCACGCCATCGCTGCGCCGGATGCGCAGGGCGCGGATCTCCTCCACGGTGCGCATCTCGTTGAGGGTGCGCACCAGGTACTCGGTGTCGCCCTCGAGGATGCTGCCGCCGGCGAGGTTGACGTTCGAGGTCTGCAGCGCCGTGCGCACGTCGTCGATGGACAGGCGCCTCGCGGTCAGCAGGTCCTCGCGCAGGGCGACCCGGATCTCGCGCTCCAGACCGCCGGTGATCCGCACGGCGGCGACGCCGTTCATGCCCTCCAGCTCGCGCTGGATCTCGTCTTCGGCGATGCGGCGCAGCTCGTACAGGACGTTGGGATCGTTGGCGCGGGGATCGTCGGGCTGCAGCGCGAGCGCCACCCGGAGGAAGGGCTCCAGCGAGGGGTCGTAGCGCAAGATCAAGGGGGAATCTGCACCATCGGGCAGGAACACCGCCTGCAGCTTCTCGCGGATGGACTGCGAGGCGGCCGACATGTCCGTGCCCCAGTCGAAGCCGAGGACGACGTCACTCTGCCCCGCCCGCGACCGCGACTCGACCTCCACCAGGCCGTCGAGGGTCGCCAGCTGGCTCTCGACCGGCCGGCTGACCTGGGTCTCGACCTCCTGGGGTGCCGCCCCCTCGAACGCCGTGCGCACCGTGATCGTCGGGTAGCTGATGTCCGGCATCAGCTCGACCGGCAGGCGCTGGTAGCTGACGACGCCGAAGACGAGTGCCGCCAGGAAGACCATGGTCATGGCCACCGGGTGCAGCACCACCGCCCGGAAGACCGCCGCGAGGGCGCCTTCCGCTACATCGCGCGGGCGGCTCACCCCGCCTCCCCGTCCGCTCCGTTCTCGCCGGCCGCCTCACCGTCGGTCTCGGCCTCGTCCTTCTTCTTGGCGTCCGCCTGGATCATCTCCGGCGTCTTCACCGGGGCGCCGTCGCGGAGGTTGGACTGGCCGACCACGATGACCTTGTCGCCGATGGCGATGCCCTCCACGATCTCGGCATACCGAGCGTCCATGAGGCCGAGGTCGATGGCGATCCGCTCGCCGACGTAAGGAGATGCCGGCTTCTTCTCTTCCTGTTCGCCCTTGTCCTCACCGCCGCCGCCACCGAAGTCGAAGCTGAAGCCACCGGCGGGCTTCTCGGCCTCTGCCTTGGCGGTGGTCTCGTCCTGCTCGGGCTCGGGGGCGTCGACCATGCGGTAGACGACCGGGGCACCGTCCTCGTAGACGACCGCCTGCTTGGGCACGACGATCACGTCCTCGTGGCGATCGACCTCGAGGTTGACCGTCACGTACTGGCCCGGGCGCAGCTCGCGCTGGCCGGCGTCGAGGGAGAGCACGACCTGGAAGGTGCCGGTCTGGGCGTCGATGACCGGCGCGATGCGATCGACGGTGGCCTGGGCGGTGAGGTCGGGGTCGTAGGCGCTGATCAGCAGCGCGGACTGGCCCACGCGCACGCGGCCGACGTCGCGCTCGGGCAGGGAGGCGACCACGCGCAGGGCGGACAGATCGACCACCTGGAGCGCTGCCTGACCGGTCGGCGCCAGCTGGCCGAGCCGCACCGAGCGCGAGGCGACCCACCCGTCAAATGGAGCTTCCAACCTTGCATTGCCGGCCTGGACGCTGGCCTCGCGCAGGGTCGACCGCGCGGCGGTCACCTGGGCCTGGGCGGAGTCGAGGTCGGCCCGACTGACCGCCCCCTGCTCATAGAGGCGCTTCGTGGCCGACAGCTCGCGCTCGAGGCGGTCCAGCTCCGTGCGCGCACGCACCGACGCCTCGGACAGGGAGACGTTCTCCAGGACCGCGAGCACCTGACCCTTCTTCACCTCCTGGCCCTCGACCACGCGCAGCTCGCGCACGATGCCGGCGGCCTGGGGGATGATGTCGGCCTGGCGCTCGCTCTCGACGGTGGCGTTCGTGACCAGCAGATCGCTGACCGCGCCGCGCTCTGCGGGCACGATCTCGACGACGGTCACGGGCTCGACCTTGTCCTTGCCCATGCCCTGCCCCGGCGGCTCGAAGTCGCCGCCGCACGCCATTGTTGCGGCCAACAGCAGCATGCTCCAGCGCATAGGACCCCTCTCTGCGACTCGTGGAAGACCACTACGGTCCACCGCCGCGCTTAATGCCGGGTTTCCGTATCTCGGGTCGCTTTTCGTCTTGAAAGGACAACCGCGGGAACATGGCCTATACATGGGGCCGCCCGGAAGGTCGGGCGTCGCGAGGTGGGTACAGTGCGATCGCTGCTGGCCGACGACGTTCAGCGAGCCCAGCTGGCTCGGGTCCTGTCCGGGCTGGATCGCCGCAAGGCCCTGCCCGGCGGCGCCGCCCGCGAGAACCTGGACGGCGCCTTGCTCGAGGCCCTGGTCTCCCTGCGCGGGGATCCGCACCTCGGCCCCCGCCCGGGTCACCGCCCGCCGCCCCGCCCCATCGCCATCGCGATGGCCCTGACGCTCTTCGCCCAGCCCCACATGGTGGCGACGTTCGCCCGCCCACCCGCCCAGCAGGACGATCGCCCGCTGCTGCAGCCGGTGCTCATCGCCTCGGACCTCATCTCCGAGTCCCTGGGCCTCGCCCGCTGGGAGCTCGAGGAGCTGCAGGCGGAGATCGACCGCCGCGTGGGCCTGCACCTGAAGCAGCACCGCGCGATCTCCTGGTTGTGGGCCCACTTCGGCCTGCCCAAGGCCGGCGTCTCCGCGCTGGTGCACGTGCTCTTCCCGGGCCTGCAGGACGTCGGCCACTCGCGCCTGGGCCTGTCCCGCCGCGGCGGGCAGCTCTACGCGCTGGTCGACCAGCCCCGAGATCCGCGTCCCTCCTCGATCTTCCTCGGATGGGTGGATCGCGAGGTCGAAGGCTCGTTCTCACCCCGAGGCACCTTCGCCGCCCGCTACGTCGACAAGAGCCTGCGCCAGACCCTGTGCCGCTGCATCGGCTCGGTGGACGAGGAGCTGGTGGACCTGCTGGAGCGCATGGTCACCGTGCTGCCCCGCGGCTCGGCCCCCCAGTTCATGGCGCTGGACCGCTGGCGCTCCGCCGCCTTCGACGCGATCACCGGCCTCGCCGGCACCTACCCGCACACCAGCCGCCTCATCGACCCCCTGCGCCCCGACGACGTGCCCTTCGAGGGCTGGATGCGCAAGGACGGAGACGCCCTGCGGATCGACAACGCCAAGGCGCTGTTCGACACGGTCGCGCTCGACCGGGCCACCGACGTCGCCCGCCAGCTGCACGCCCATGGCCTCGCCCACGTGCTCGCGCTGTCCGAAGGGCGCACCATGGCCCACCAGCCCACCGAGCTGATCCGCTACGACGTGCGCCGCCACCTGCAGTCCGTCCTGGAGCCCGTGCTCGAGTGGACCCGCAGCGACGACACCATCGAGCGCCTGGCCCTGCGCTTCGACGTCAGCGAGGGGCGCACCCGCGAGGCGCTGGACGCGATGGCCGAGGTCTGGCAGGCCCACATGGAGCGCAGCTGGACCGGTCTGCCCCAGCCCGGCAAGCCCGACAGCGTCGCCGTGCGCCTGGCCGCCCAGCTGATCCGCACCCGCTACACCCTGGCCACCCTGTGGAGCGAGCCGGCGGTGTTCGACCTCGAGCACCGGGAGGCGGCCCTGCTCTTCGCCGCCTTCTACTTCGCCGAGGCGCCGCTCGACCGGCTGTGGGGCCGCACGGACGAAGACATGGCGGAAGATCCGGTCGGAGCCTGGTTCTTCCCGACCTGGTGGCGCCTGCTGGAGCACCAGGAGCCGGACTCGATGAGCGGCACCTTCCAGTTCGAGTAGCGCGCGTCAGGGAGCGAGGTTCGGCTCCACCACGAAGTCCTCGTACTTCCAGATGGACTGCCCGTAGCCGGACGGGTCGGTCGCGTGCACACCCAGCCTGACCAGGGTGCGCTCCTCGACGTCGGGGGCGGTCCAGCGCGCGGTCAGTGCGCCGTCGCGCTCGAGGTCGCCGCGGTCGGCGGACCAGTACGCCGTCAGCTCGGCGTCCCCGGGGCTCGTGGCGAGGGCGCGCAGGTTCACGACTGCGCCGGGTGGCACCACGACGCGATCGGCGTACATCCCGGTCAGCACGGGAGGACCCCCGGGGGAGGCCGCACACGGGCGCTCGTCCGTCTCGCGGTCGCAGTCGTTGTCGACCTCGTCCCCGCAGATCTCGGGGGTGCCGGGGGAGGCGAGGGCATCCTGATCGTCGCAGTCGCCCCCGCTGACGGTGAACCCGTCGTCGTCGTGGTCGAAGCCGCTGGTCCCCTCGTCGACGAGGCCGTCGCAGTCGTTGTCGATCCGATCTTGGGCCTCGACGGCACCCCGGAAGACCCCACGCACCCGCGGCTCGCAGTCGCCTTCCTCGACGGTCTGGCCGTCCCGGTCCAGGTCGAGGGGATCGGACTCGTCGATGAG
>CALATR010001146.1 GCA_937891875.1 uncultured Pseudomonadota bacterium
CTGGGGACCGGCCCGCCACTCCGTCGCTCGCAGCAACGCGACTCCCCGCGAGACGATCTGGTCCCGCCACTCCCTCGCTCGGAGCAACGCGACTTCCCGTGCGCGGACCTCTGCGTCGTCCCCAGCCGTACCCCAACCGTCGCGGATCAGGACCCGTCCTTCTCCGTCTCCGCCTCTTCCCTCTCCACCGGCAGCCCCCTCCGATCCAGCTCCGGCACGACCTCGTCCTCCGCCCTCACCGGCACGTGCACGTCCATGATCTGCTCCTTCGGCCGGTAGCAGTGACCTTCGAAGCAGCCCTGGTGCCGCACCTTGATCTGCAGCGTGCGCACGCCGGGCTCGGGGCGGGCAGCCTGGGCGGGGATGCGGACGATGATGTCGTTGCTGTACTGCTCGCGGGGGATCTCGTCGCGGCCCGGATCCATGCGGACCTCGCCGGGGGGGATGTCGGGGTGGCCGACGTGCAGGTCGGCGCGGTCGACGACCTCGACGTGGAGCTGATCGCGGTAGACGACGAAGCCGGGGGGCACGTCCAGGACCAGCTCGACGTCACCGGGGCGGGCGCCGCGGAGCACGTTGGGGCGGGGATGCCACTGGAGCGGGTCCTCGCGCGGGGGGAGGACCTGGTAGCCAGGGGGCACGCCGTAGGGGACCTGGCCGGGCGTGGTGGGGTCGACCCGCACCGGCGTCGCGCCGCGCACCGGCTCACCAGCCAGGGCGGGTTGGGCGATCAGGGCCAGCAGAAGTGCGACCAGGAGTCCTCCAGCGCTCTCTTGGTACATGCACCTTCAGATCCTCGCAAGGGGTCGTGAAGTCCCCATGGCGGACCCTGACAGCTTTCGACATGCGCAGGTCCGAGCGAGGCCCGGCCCATGGCGCTCCGCCCCCGAGCATGCCATGTGCCCCCATGCCCGACCTGTCCCGCGTCGCCGTCGTCATCCCCGCTCTGAACGAAGAAGACGCCCTGCCCGGCGTGCTCGCCGCCCTGCCCGCGGTCGGCCGGGTGGTGGTGGTCGACAACGGCAGCACCGACCGGACCGCGGAGGTGGCCGCCAGCCTCGGGGCCCAGGTCGTGAACGAGCGGAAGCGGGGCTACGGCAGCGCCATCCTCGCCGGAATGTCCGCGTTGGAGGAGGAACCTCCCGATGTGCTCGTCATCCTCGACGCCGACCACGCCGATCGCCCGGAGCTGCTGTCCAGGCTCGCGGCGCCGATCCTCGCCGGGGACGCGGACCTCGTGCTCTCCGATCGCTCCCGCACCGCCGCACCGGGCGCGCTCACCGTGCCCCAGCGCTTCGGCAACCGCTTCGCCACGACGCTGATGTGGGGAGTCACCGGCCACCGCTACGCCGACATGGGCCCGTTCCGCGCCATCCGCTGGACCTCGCTGCTCGCACTGCACATGGAGGACCCGACCTGGGGCTGGAACGTCGAGATGCAGCTCAAGGCGGTCCGTCGTGGGCTGCGGATCCGCGAGATCCGCGTCCCCTACGGCGCCCGCCGGGCCGGTCAGAGCAAGATCAGCGGCGATCTGCGCGGTGCGGCCCGCGCAGGCGCGCGCATCGTGTGGGCAGTCGGGCGGTACGCCCGCGACTGACGGCGTTAGGGTGTGCTCCCCTCCCCCACGAGCTCCCCCCCGGAGTCCCTCCGTGCCCCTCCTCGACGGCCCCCTGCCCGACGACCTCCACAAAGTCCACATCCTCGGCATCTGCGGCACCGCCATGGGCTCGCTCGCGGGCATGCTCAAGGACGCCGGCTACGACGTGACCGGCAGCGACACCGGCTGCTACCCGCCCATGTCCGACTACCTGGCGGATCTGGGGATCGCGATCAAGCAGGGGTGGAAGGCCGAGAACCTCGACCACGATCCCGATCTGGTCGTGGTCGGCAACGTCATGCGGGCCGAGTACGCCGAGTCCAAGGCCACGGTCGACCGGGACCTGCTCTACTGCAGCCTCCCCCAGCTCCTGGGCGCGCTCTACCTCGACAAGGCCCACAGCACGGTCATCGCGGGCACCCACGGCAAGACCACCACCACGTCCATCACCGCGTGGCTGCTCGAGGCCGGCGGGCTCGAGCCGGGCTTCCTGATCGGCGGGCGGGGCGCCAACTTCGACCGCACCGCACGGGCGGGCAAGGGCACCCACTTCGTCATCGAGGGCGACGAGTACGACACCGCCTTCTTCGACAAGCGCCCGAAGTTCCTGCACTACCGGCCGAACACGGTCGTGCTCACCTCGGTCGAGTTCGACCACGCCGACATCTACCGCGACATCGAGCACGTCACCGAGAGCTTCCGCGCGCTGATGGGCATCGTTCCGGAGGACGGCCTGGTCATCGTGCGCGGCGACGATCGCATCGCCCGCGGCGTCGCCCAGGAGGCGGGCTGCGAGGTCCAGACCTACGGGCCGGGCCACGCCTGGGAC
>CALATR010001147.1 GCA_937891875.1 uncultured Pseudomonadota bacterium
CGCCGGGCCGTCCGGGAAGCCGCACAGCTCGACGGTCTTCGCATCAAAATCCTGCTCGGTCCATGATCCGCAGTAGTCCCCGGCATGGTCCAGCACGAAGCTGGAGACCTGTGTGCCCCCGTTCGAGCACTGGTGACGACGCCCGCGGACTACGCTGGTCTCCCAGCGCGGGTACACCCATGAGCCCTTCAACCGATGCCCACCGCAGGGCGAGCGTCGCCGACGCCATTCGCGCCGCCTTCGCCGACGACTCCCATCCCCCTCCCCCGCCGGTGATCCGCGCCGACAAGCGCCACGACGGGTTCTACCGCTCCCTCGAGCCCGCGCTCCTGGCGCTGATGGCCGACCCCACCCCGGTCGCCCTGATGGAGCACGCCGTAGACGCCCAGCACCTCACGCCCGCAGCCGAGCGCTGGTACTGGCGCACCCACCTGCTTGCGGCGCTGGACGCCCCGTGGGACCACCCCGACGACCTGCAGACCCGCGACCTGGTCCACTCGACCACGTACTGGCTGCGGCCCAACCCCTGCGCGGTTCGCGAGGGCCGCACCGACTACGACGACGCCCAGAACCTCCGGGAGCGGTGCAGCCCTGCCCAGCGCGAGGCCATCTCCGAGTTTCTGGGCTACATCCTGACTTCACCGCTGTTCGCGGGGACCATCTACGCCTACGGGACCTCCCAGTCGATCGCCTGGTGCTGGTCGGACCACCCCGAGACGGCCCGCGCCGCGGACGCCCTGCGAGAAGAAGCGCGCAGCTACGTCCGCGCCCCGGCCGACACCAGCCTGGACGAAGGCCTGTTCCAGGCGATCGAGCGGGCATTCGCGGACACGCCGTACCCGGTCGGACCGCTGATGAGCGCAGGGGACGAGGAGCCTTCGAGCTACGCCATCGAGCTGCGGGACACGCGCTGGCAGGCGCTCGCGCCGTGGTTCCTGGACGACCAGTCCGCGGCGTTCTCGTTCATGACGCCTGCGGCCTTCCGCTACTTCCTGCCGGCGGCGATGTGCCACGCGCTGGGCCCAGGGACCGAGGTCAACCTGGACTTCCACCTGGTGACGACGCTGCTTCAGCCCTCGCGCTACCGCGACGCGGTCCGGGCTCGGGTCACCACGTTCTCGGCCGAGGAGCGGAGGGTCGTGGCGGACTTCCTGCGGGCGGACTGGCACTGGGGCATGGACCCTTGCCCCGAGCGAGAGGCCGCTGCGGAGCTGTGGGATCCGGACGGTGGGCGGGGGCTCGGGTAGGCGGGTGATGCGCCTGTGTCACTGGGTCTGGGCGCTCACGGGTGTTCCCTCAGCCCCACCCCATGGCCCGACGGGCGCTCACGGAGAAGCGCTGGTCCAGGAACGAGGCGCGGGCCGCGGCCACTACCGCGAGCGCCTCGTCCTTGGAGTAGGAGAGCGCGCTCACGAGCTCGATGGAGACGCGCTGAAGGGTGGTGCGGATCCGCAGCGCACAGTCTCGGGCGTGCTCCGACGGGTGCACCTGACCGCCGCGATGCACGGAGGCGAGCACGTCGGCGATGGGACTCTCCTGGGCAAGGCCGGTCTCCGCGAGCACCTGGAGCAGGACGGTGTTGAAGTAGCCGTCGCCATAGCGACGCTCGATGGGCTTGAATCGCTCACGGAAGACGAGCCCGTACCGGAGGGCCTCGACCTGGGGATCGACCGCGCGCGCCCCCAGGCGGACGAGGCCGTCGTGCAGCTCCAGCTCCCACTCGACGTAGGAGGGCGGCGCGGGCGTAGTGCCATCGTGCCGCCGTCCGATGACGGCGATCCGGGCCGGTCCGACCCCCAGGCCCGCCTGCGGCTGACGGACGTCCACCTCGATGGAGTCCACGACCTCGCCTTCGAGCGCGTCCGTCCAGTACTGAACGGCGGGATGGGGCCGCTCCTCCGGGGCGTCTGGAAACAGGAACGTGCGCGGATCAGTCATCGGCGACTCCGAGTTCACCCTCGAAGCGTAACGCTCGGAGGAAGACGCGGGCCGCGTTGAGGCAGGCCTGGCCCTTCAGCACGGCCGCATCGACGTCCTCCGGAGGCGGGCTCGCTCGCCGCAGCAGCTCGACCGCTGCCTCCCGGGCGGGATGGCGCTGCGTCGCCAGCCGGGGGTAGGTGACCCGCGGGCGCCCGTCGACGCTGACGACGTCTCGGTCGTCATAGGTGACCAGGTGGGTGGCGACGATCACGTCCCCTCCGGACTGACGGGCGCGATCCACCCCGTACGCCATGCCGACCAGCACCACCGTGCTGGCACCGGTCTCAGCCATGCAGGTGAGCGCGGTGGCGCTGGAGCCCGCGTGAAAGTGCGGTCCCATGGCCGTGCGCGTCGCCAGCACCTGCGAGTACCCCACGGTGCCGAGGTCCCGGTAGGAGCGCTGGGTCGCTGGCGAGCGGATGGTCCGCCAGCCCAGCTTCAGCTCGGCCGCCGCCGTCCGCAGCGCATCCCGTTCGGCGTCGTTGGCGTACAGTACGAGATAGTCGGCGTTCGGGAGGGCCGGTGCCACGCCGTCATGCACGCCTGGCGCGGCCGGGTCCTGGTTCGAGTGTGGCATGACGCCCCCAGTCACGGCAGCGTACGCAGGCGACCTGCAGAAGCTGACCGCGTGGCTCACTCCTGGCCGATTTGCTCGCGCCAGGCGGCGGAGAACACGAACACCATGGACGCCTCAGACCTGAGAGCCGCCTTCGAAGCGGACGCCGACGACTTCCGCAGGCTGGCGATCCAGGACGGCCTGGACCTCGACGAAGTGGAAGATGCTATCGACGCGCTGCGCCAGTTCAAAAGACCTCGGCGTCTACACGTGGGTGGAGTGATGTTGGACGAGCTCCTGGCCGCTCTCGGCGGTGCGTCCAACGGAGACGCAGTCCAACGCCTATTGGCGACCCTCCAGCTCCACAGTCGTCGAGAGACCACGACCATGGAGGACTCCCGAGTCGACTTCTTCGCGGACGCCGGCGTCGCGCTGGAGTGCGACCTGGAGCACCTCACGTCGGTCACCCTGTACACCTCGCCGACGGGAGACTGGGCGCCATACGCCGGGTTGTTGCCGTACGACGCACAGCCGGGCTGGACCGCCGAGGTTGTGCAGGAGAGGCTCGGCCCTCCCCTCCGTCACACCCAGCGAAGGAGCAGCTCGCTCCAGTACGACCTCGGGTCGAGCTGGGTGTGGTTCGTGTTCGGTTCCGATGGGGTCATGCGGCGGGTCGACATCGCCTGGAAGGCCGCTGTTCCGCATCTGGCGCCGTGAGGATGAGCCCGGCGGGGTGGAAGCAGCATCGCCCCGGCCCCCTCCCGCCCTGCCACACGGCGGGACCGCCCGATCGGCATGATGTGGGCTGGAGACCCGATGCCACTCCCCACCCGCGCGACCACCCTCGCCTGCCTGCTCGCCCTGCTGGCCGCGTGCCCGAGCCACTCCACGATCGAGCCGATCGTGGCCGCGGAGCCGGACAGCGCGCGCCCCCCAACCGCCACGCCCCTGCCCTCCTCCGGGCTCGACGCGCTGGTCGCGCGGGCCGAGGCCTCGCGGTCTTCCGCCCTGCTGGTGTCCCAGCGGGGTGAGCTGCTCGTCGAGCGCTACTGGGAGACCGACGCCGAGACGCCGCTCTACGTGATGAGCGTGTCCAAGTCGGTTGTGGGGCTCGCGGTCATGATGCTGGTCGAGCGCGGCGTGCTCGGCCTCGACACCACCCTCGGCGAGCTGGTCGATGGGCTGGATCCGGACGTCGCCACCATCACCGTGGACGAGCTGCTGACGCACACCTCTGGGCTGCCCACCGCGCGCGTACCCGTGGACGCCGAGCTGCTCCCTGCCCTGCGCGCGATGCGCGTCGACGGCAGCGCTCGCGGACGCTTCGTCTACAACAACACCGGGGTGGACGTGCTGGGCATCGTCGTGGCCCGGGCGCTCGCGCGCGCCGAAGCGCCGGAGGATGGCCTGTTCGCCTGGATGCAGGCCCACCTTCACCGACCGCTCGGCATCCGGCACGCCCAGGTCGATCGGTTCGCGGACGGCTTCGAGCGCGCGGCAGGCGAGCTCCGCTACCGGCCCCGCGATCTGCTCGCGATCGGCCAGCTGGTGCTCGCGGGCGGCGTGACGCCGACCGGTGAGCGCCTCGTCCGCGAGGAGACCCTGCACGCGATGGTCGATCGACCGGCCGGGGGCGGCTTCCACGGGCGCCTGTGGTGGACGTACGGACCGGACCGGATCGGCGTCACCGGGGACTCGGTCACCACGGCCCGGGAAGCCGACCTCGACCCGGCGCTGTGCGACGCACTCGCCGCGGTCGAGGGCCAGCAGTTCGACAGCTTCCTCGACGCGTACGCCGCCCTGGTCGTGCACGGCGCGCCCATCGAGCAGATGGCGGCGTTCGACCGGCAGGATCCCTTTCGCTTCTTCTCCGTGGGGCCCGGTCCGACCGCCTACCACGAGGCCCAGGGCTATCTCGGCCAGTACCTGATCATCGTCCCGGACGCCGAGGTGGTGGCCGTGCGCCTCATCGCGATGGACCGCGCCGTGGAGGTCGAGCGCGGTCGCAGCGAGACCGAGCACGCACGGTTCGGACGGGAGATCGCCCAGCTGGCGGAAGCCTGGCCAGCGCGGGCGGAGGGGACGTTCGAGGACCAGCTGCGGGCGCGGGTGGAGGCGATGACGCGTCTCCCGGAGTGACTCAGAGGTCCTCCGCCAACATCCGCTCCCGAAGCCGCTTTCCGGCCACGTGCAGATACGCGTCGCGCACGTGCTGCTCGACCCGGCTCCAGTCGGGATCGTTGTCGAGCACGACCGCCACCCAGCCGCGGTGACCCACGTACGGGGGGCGGAAGTAGGCGCTCGGATCCTCGGCGACCAGGCGCTGCTGTACGCCCTCGGGCTGGGGGAGCCAGACCGAGAGGTGCTCGGCGCCGTGGTGGTGGTCGTCCACGGTCGCGAAGCTCTTGCCCTTGCCGGCGAACCAGGTGGGCGAGCCGTGCGAGAGCCGCTCGTTGGCGTCGGGCAGGCG
>CALATR010001148.1 GCA_937891875.1 uncultured Pseudomonadota bacterium
CTATCTGGCAGGACAGCTCCAGCGACTTCACCCCTTCGTCGTCGGCGCCGACTCCGACCACGATGAGATCGGACGCGACCGCGCTGTGGCGGATGGTCGCGTCGTCCTGGTCGATGCTGTGGGTGGCCACGATGTTCCCGTCCGGGTCCACCTGGGCGATGGTGACGGTGGCGGTCGGCGGCGTGGCGTCTGCACCAGGCACGGTGACCTCCTCACCGCAGGAGATGGCCAGGCCGAGCGGCAGACCGATCAACAGGAAGGTCCGGCGCATCACAGCCCCACTCGGTAGTACTTCCAGACGAAGCCGTCGTAGCCGCCGCTCTTGGCGGACCACTCGTTGATCCGGTCGCCGACCACGGGCCACTCGGCGTCGCCGTGGAACACCCCGGCGGTGACGAAGAGGTCCTCCATCATGCTGGCGCTGCTGCCAGCGGCGACGTCGAGCGCCTGATCCGTGCCGGAGCCACCTGCGACGAAGGCCGCGGTCGGCGAGAACGCGGACGGGAAGATCCGCTCCTTGTAGCCGATGACGAAGGCGTCGTATCCGCCGCCCGAGGTGCCATCTCCATCGACGTCGGGCACTTCCAGGGTCGCGCGCCCCCAGTCGCCCGAGCGATGGCGGTAGCCCGACGCGTAGGCGATGTTCACGTCGGCGTCGACGGCGGTGATCCGGTCGTATCCGGTGCCCCCACCGCGATGGGCGGGACCCAGGAAGACGAGCCCGTCGGTGAGGGCGGCCATGAAGAAGTCCTGGTTGCCAGCCGAGGTCAGGCTCTTGCTGCCGATCGTCGTCGTGCCGCGGAAGTTGCCCCCGATGATGACGTCCTCGTTGACGCCGCCGATCGCAATGCCTGCCACCTCGTCACTGGAGCTGCCCCCGAGGCGGGCGGACCTGACGTTCGCGCCGGCCGCGGTGTACTTGGACACGAAGCCGTCGGTGCTGCCCGCGCTGGTGTGGCTCGATCCGGCGAGGCTGGTCGTGCCGGTGAAGCGGCCTCCCAGGTAGACGTTGCCGTCATGCAGATCCATGGCGAGGGCGGTCTCGTTGCCGGTGCCGCCATCGGTCCGCACCCAGTAGGGCACGCCCGTCGCCGGGTCGATCATCGCCAGCACGACGTCGTCACCCCCAGCCGAGGTCATCGACACGCCGCCGAGCGTCGCCGAGCCGTTGAACGAGCCGGTGACATAGGGCCGACCGTAGCTGTCGAGCGCGATGTCCTCCAGGGTGTCGAAGCCAGAACCCCGGAGGCTCTGGGTCCAGACCACGTTGCCGGTCGCCCCGTTGTAGCGGGCGATGAACCCGTCGACGGACCCGCCCGAGGTGAGCGTGTCGGTGCCCAGGTACGCCGTCCCGACGAACTGACCCACCAGGTAGATGTTGTCCCCGTCGGCGGCCATGGCCGTGACCGTGCCGGTGACCTGACCGCACCAGAAGGCGCGTGGCGCGCTCACCCCGAGGTTGCCGTGCCGCACGATCGACAGCGAGTTCGAGAACCAGGTGTAGACCATCTTGGTCCCCAGCGCGTTGCTCACGCTGTTGAGGTAGTACGGGTTCTCGGCAGTCCCGTTGATGATGCTCGCGGTCCAGATCGTGTTGGACCTGCCGATCGCGACGGCCTGGGTCACGTCCGTCGAGGTGGACTGCCCGACCGGCAGCACGAACACCTCGTCCTCCAGGGCCAGCGCCGAGGTCGGCAACAGCAGGGCGAGCCACGCAATAGATCGCATGTTTCCTCCGTTCTCCAGGCTTCGCCGGAATTGGCGGTACCGTGGAGGCCTCCAACGGACGGGTGGGCGGATCTCCTCTCGGTGGGTCCTCGATCGGGCCGCCCGGTGTACGCTCCCGTCCCCGAGACCTGAGGCCCCCCCTGCACCGATCCCCCGCCCCCGCGCTGGACTATCCAGCGACCAACGCGATCTTCCACGATCCGGAGCTGCTCGCCGAGGAGCGGGAGACCCTGTTCGAGGACGGCTGGGTGCTGGCCGGCATGATGGACCAGCTGGGCGGGCCGGGCTCGCACTTCGTCTACGAGGCGGAGGGGCGCTCGGTGCTGGTGACGCTGGACGAGGATGGGGAGCTGCACGCGTTCGTCAACGCCTGCACCCACCGCGGCACCAGGCTGTGCGCTGCGGCGGGCCAGGGGCGCATCCAGTGCCCGTACCACGGCTGGGTGTTCGGTCACGACGGCCGGCTGGTCCGGGCGACCCGGGCTGGCGGACTCGCCCCGTGTGACCCCGCTGATCTCGGTCTGCACGAGCTCGCCGCGGAGCGGATGGGGGCGTTCGTCTTCGTGCACGGGCGGGCGGACGCGAAGGGCAGCCTGCGGGACTGGCTGGCCGACCTCGCGCCCCACCTCGAGCGGGTGAGCGAGTCGGTGGGCACGCTCCTGTTCGAGGTGCGCCTGCCCATCGAGGCCAACTGGAAGCTCGCGGTGAGCGGCGGGCTCGAGGACTACCACGCCCCCTGGGTGCACTCGGGCGCGGTCTCGCGGGTCCAGCCGGGGGAGGCGGACACGACGGTCGCGCCCCACGGCCACTCCTGGTTCCAGCTGACCGCACCCATGCCGAAGCGCCTCCGCCGATTGTTGCCGTTCCTCCTCGGTCAGCGGCCGCCGCAAGTGCTCGAGAGCTACGGGCTCTTCCCCAACGTGACCGTGGTCTCCCTGTGGTGCCTGGTGCAGGTCAGCAACTGGGTCCCGGTCGCTCCGGATCGCACCCTGCGGATCACGCGCTGGTACGCGCCGACCCCGCCCGGCACGCGCCGGCTGGCGATGCGGGTGCTGGCCTGGGTGGCCCGGAGGCGGTCCCTGCGCATCATGGTCGAGGACCAGCAGATCGTCGCCGAGGCCCACCGGGGCACGGCGGTGGCGCGGTCGATGCGGCGCGGTCCGGCCCACGCCCAGGAGCTGCGGGTGGAGCACCTGCTGGCCGAGGTCGCGCGGCGGCTGGGGCGGCGCCACGCGGGGGCGACCGGTCCTGAGCGCGAGCCGCAGAGCGCTCAGGAGAGCGTGGGATAGTCCAGGTAGCCCCGTTCTTCTCCGCTGTAGAACGTGGCGTGGTCGGGGACGTTGAGCGGGGCGTCCCGGCGCAGGCGCTCGACCAGGTCCGGGTTCGCCAGGAAGGCGCGGCCGAAGGCGACGAGATCACCCTTGTCGGCGGCCAGATCGGCGTCGGCGCGGGCGCGGTCGTAGCCGCCGGACAGGATGAACGCGCCGGAGAACGCCCGGCGAAGCTTGCGCGCGACCCGGGAGGGCACGGGGGCGCCGCCGAGATCGCGGTGGTCGACCAGGTGCAGGGTTGCCAGATCGAGCCCGCCCAGCTGCTCGGCGAGCCAGGCGTAGTCGCTTGGAACGCCTGGCCACGGCCGGATCCTGTTGACCACGCCCAGCGGCGACAGGCGCATCCCGACCCGGTCCGCTCCGATGGCCTCACCGACGCGCCGGGCGACCTCGATGGCGAAGCGGGCGCGTCCGGGCAGATCCCCGCCCCAGCGGTCGGTGCGCTGGTTGGTGCAGGGCGCGAGGAACTGCTCGATGAGGTAGCCGTTGGCGCCGTGCAGCTCGACCAGATCGAAGCCTGCGGCGCGGGCGTTGCGGGCGGCCTGGGCAAAGCCGTCGAGGGCGGCCTCGATCTGCGCCTCGGTCATCGCGAGGGGGGTGGGGCAGGGGAGCGGGCCGGCTGCCGTACGCACGGTCGCGTCGAGGGGTACGGCGCTGGGCGCGAGCAGCCGGGCGCCGGGGGGCTGGTTGTCCGGGTGGCCGACCCGACCGGTGTGCATGAGCTGTACGGCGATGCGTCCGCCCCGGTCGTGCACGGCGTCGGTGACCACGCGCCAGGCGGCGACCTGCTCTTCGGACCACAGGCCGGGGATCCGGGCGTAGCCGCAGCCGCTGGGCGTGGGGGCAGTGCCCTCGGTGATCAGCAGGCCCGCCTCGGCGCGCTGGGCGTAGTAGGCGGCCATGATCGGGGTGGGAAGGTGGGATGCGCTCGCCCGGTTGCGGGTCATCGGAGCCATCACGATCCGGTTGGGCAAGGCGAGTGGCCCCAGCGCGACCGGATCGAAGAGGTGGCGGGTCATGCGGCGCCTCCCGTGAACAGAAGTGGTACCGTGCCGCCCTTTGATTCGCCGGCGCAGGCTGCGTCCAGGCGCGATTTGTGAGTGACTGCCATGGCCGATCTTCTGCTCAGCGCGATCCGGGACCGGGTCGACGAGACGCCCGACCATACCGTCTTCCGCTTCACCGCTCGCGGGGATCTGAAGACCGCCGAGCCGCTCACCTACGGCGCGCTCGACACCCGGGCCCGGGCGCTGGGCGCGCGGCTGCAGGACCTGGGCCTCGACGCCCAGCCGGTCCTGCTCCTCTTCCCGCCGGGCCTCGACTACATCTGCGCCCTGTTCGGCTGCCTCTACGCCGGCGCCATTGCCGTGCCGGCCTACCCGCCCGATCCCTCGCGGCTGGACCGCACCCTGCCCCGACTGCAGCGGGTGGCCGCCGACTGTCGCGCCCCGGTCGTGCTCACGACCC
>CALATR010001149.1 GCA_937891875.1 uncultured Pseudomonadota bacterium
CCGACGCCCTGGCCGGCCTCGACCTGCCGGGCCGGGTCCGCCTGCTCCGTGGGATCGCCGACGCGGTGGCTGCAGCCCACGCAG
This sequence comes from uncultured Pseudomonadota bacterium, assembly GCA_937891875.1. GTDB lineage: Bacteria > Myxococcota_A > UBA796 > UBA796 > REDI01. Next base: position 85 of record CALATR010001149.1, read on the forward strand.
TCGGGGTGGTGCACCGCGACCTCAAGCCCGGCAACGTCAAGCTGGACGCCGAGGGCCGGGTGAAGGTGCTCGACTTCGGGATCGCACAGCGGGCGGATGATCTGGGACAGAGCGGTGGACTCGGCACGCTGGCCTACGTCGCGCCCGAGCAGCTGGACGGTGCCCGGGTCGACGAGCGAGCCGACGTGTACGCGCTGGGCGTGATGGGCTGGGAGATGGTGTTCGACCAGCTCCCGGTCGCTGTCGAGGGCCAGGATCGTCGCGCGCTCCGGGTGGCCCGTCAGGCCGTCCCCGAGCCGACCCGACGGGTGCGTCGCGATCTGGTCGCCGTGCTCCAGCAGGCGCTGCAGCCCGATCCTGGCGCGCGCATGCCCAGCGCCAGCGCCCTGTCGCTCGAGCTGGGCAAGGTCCTGGACAACCGGGTGGTCGACGCGCTGTCGGCGGATCTTCGTGCGCAGATCGGGGCCTTCGTCCGGCGTAATCGGTGGCGCCTGGTCATGGCTGTCGGCCTCGTGCTGGCGGCTGTCAGCGCGGTCTATGGCATCGGCGCCCTCGGGAAGCTGCTGGACGCGCGCGCCCTGGAGGCCGAAGGGCAGCAGCGCCTGGCCGCCGCCCAGCGACTCGCCGAGCGAAGCGGCATCGACGCCCCCGAGGTGCACGCGGCGTTCGAGGCGGTGGTGGGCGATCCCAAGCTCGCTCGGACCCGGGCGGTGAGCGAAGCCTGGGGCTGGTGGGGGCGCGCCCACCCCCACGACTCCGACCAGCAGCGGGCCGGACTGGTGAAGGCCTACGTCCTCGCGCCAGATGGTGGATCCCTGCACCGAGCCCGCCGCGACCTCGCCCGCCACCTGGCCGATCAGGGGCTGTGGGAGGCGGTCCAGGGACTCGCTGACGTGGACGCCGATCCACTCCCCGAGGACCTCTCCCGCCAGCTCGTGCTCGCCCGGTGGGACGCTGCGGGAGCCCGGACCCAGGCGGTGGACCCGCGGATCGTCGCCCTGCTGGACCACGCGATGGTCCTCGAGCGACCGGTCCTGCGGGACGTGATGATCGCCGGGCCGGGCGAGCTGTTGATCAGCGCCGAGTCGCACGTGGAGCAGCTCGTCGACGGCGCCCCCGGCGAACGGTGGCACCTGGCCGGCTCGGTCGGCGCCTTGCGATCCGCCGAAGGCGTGTGGGTGCTGGTCTACGACGAACACTCGCGCTGGCCCGTGCGCCTGCTTCCCGGTGGGGTGACCGAGCGAGCGGACATGCCGCTCGAAGGCCGACACTCCATCGCCGGCCTGGCGGTCGGGGACGCGGACGCCGACGGGGTGGACGAGCTGTACACCAGCGTCGGCTACCCGGCGCGGCAGGTGCTGGTCGCCGAGCCTCCCTTCGACCCGGCACGGGTGCTGGCGACCACCGACGGGCGGCCCACCACCGCGCGCTTCATGACCCTGGCCGAGCTCGACGGGGACCCGGGCCTGGAGATGCTGCTGGCGTTCGCCGACTGGGACGGTCGAGAGGTGCGCGTGCTCGACGGCCTCCCGGAGCATCCCACGGTGCGGGGCCGGTTCGCGATGGAAGTGGCTGGGCTGCTGCTCGCTCCCGGCGACGATCTGCCACGCACGGCGTGGGCGGTCGGCAGCGCGGTGGGCTCTGCGCCTGCGGGCAGACGCTTCGGCTCGCCGCGTCGCCTGGTGGAGTTCGCGGTCGGGGCCCGACCCGGGTCGGAGGCCGCGGGCGCACCGCAGGTCTCCGCGACTCGCGAGCTCGTGCTCCCGGTGGAGGCCGCGGACGTGTTCCTCGTCCGCCTCGGGGGGCGCCCCCTCTTGCTGACCGGTCGCGACGATCTGGTGGCGGTGGATCCCGAGCGCCTGGAGGTGGTTGCGGTGGTGCCGGGGCTGGCGCCGCGCACGGTGGGCGACCTGGACGGCGATGGGGACGACGAGGTGGTCGTGGTCCACAAGGACCGGCGAGCGATGATCCTCGGCCTCGCTGACGGGCCGCCGTTGCCGGTCCGTGACCTGCGCGGTGAGCGGGACCCGCCGGCTGGTGCGCCGCCCGGCGCAGGGTCGGTCTGGGAGCGCGCCGAGCACCTGGCGGCGCTGGGACTGGCCGGGGACGCGTCGCGTGCCTTCCTCGAGATCGGGCGGAGATCCGACGAGATCGGGTTGTTGGCTCTCGTGCGGGCGATGGAGATCGCCGAGGCCGAGCTTCAGATGCACACCGCGCTGGAGGCCGCCCGGCGGCTGGCGTCGCGCCCGGACGCCACGCCCGATCTGGTCGCCCGGGCAGCGCGGGTGCGGGTGGAGCTCCACGATCTCGCGAGCATCGAGGGCGGGGCACCGGAGGGAGCGGGGACATGGCTCGAGGAGGTCGGGCGCGCACTCGCCAGCGCCCCGACCCTGGACTTCGAGGCACCCGAGCCGCGCCTGCGCCTGGGCCCGGACGGTCCGGGTCGGGTGCGCTGGAACCCCGTGGTGGGTGCGCTCGAGCTGGATGCGGTGGGTCCCGGCGCCACGCTCGTCGAGGTCCCTCTTCGCTGGGACGAGCCCGTGCTGGACCTGGAGATCGACCTGCAAGTGGACGAGATCTCCTGGGGATCGACCCTGCAGCTGTGGCTGGGCGGGCAGCGCGTGCTCTCCCTCGGGCGCGGCGGCCCCGGACCGCGGGCGGACCAGGAGCTCAACCTCAGCGCGGGATCCGTGCGCCACACCCTCGATCGGGGGCAGTTCCAGTGGCGCGGGGTGCTGAGGGTCAGCCTGGTGGACGTCGACGGCAGGCAGACCATCGCCCTGCATGGTCCCGACGGCGCGCCGCTGGGGGTCAGCGAGCTGCCCGGACCCATCGCGCACGGGCCGCTCGACCTGCAGCTGCTCACCCGCGGGCTTCCCGACCTCGGTCCCCGCACCCGGGTCCGGGTACGCCGGATCACCCTCCGAGGGGTGGAGATCGACCCGGCACGCTCCACGGCGGATCAAGGCTGGCGCGCGATGATCGGGGATCCCGATGCGCTGGAGGCGGTCGCAGCCGGCCCGCCAGGCCTCGCCGCCGCCCAGGCCGCGGCCCGCCTCGGCAGGCACGACGAGGTGCCGTTCGCCGAGCTGGCCCTCGCCGATCGCCAGACGCTGGTTCGCACCCAGCCCGACGTGTGGCTGCCGCGGGCACGCCGTCTCTCTGCGTCGGAGTTCGCGGCTTCCTTTCACCCTTTCTGGCTGGCTGCGACCCACCAGGATCCGGTGTTCCAGGACATCGTCGGCGACCCCGCGCTGGCTGATCTGGACCTGTCTCGACCCGAGCTGCGCCCGATCGCGGTACAGCGCGCCCTCACCCTCGCGCGGCTGGGTCGGAGCACCGAGGCGCGGCAGCTGATGGAGGCCCTCGCCGCCTGGGACGAGCCTGTCGAGCTGTGGTTGGCCCTCGCGCGAACCCGGGTGCGGCTCGGCGACGAGGCGGGGGCGCGGGAGGCGGTGGAGCGCCTGCTGCAGAGCGCCGACGACCGGCCGTTCGCCGAAGATCTTCTCCGGGAGGAGCCCGCGCTGGCCCGACTCGTCAGCCTGGGGCCTCCTCCGCAGGCCCTGCCCCTCGAGCCGGAGCCGGCGACCTCGACCCGGCGCCCGCGGTAGGGTGCGGCGCTCCGGGGGTTCGGGTGAGGCGGTTCGAGCGGGACGGTCGGTTCTGGGAGATCGAGGCGGACGGCGCCTTCGTCGTCAGCGGGAGCGGGCGGCTGGGCACGGACGGCAGGCACACCCGCAAGCGGCTGGCGTCTCCGGCAAAGGCCAGGGGGGACGTCGAGAAGCGCATCGTACGCAGGCTCGCGGAGGGCGGCTGGGCAGAGGTCGTCGTGCGCCTGCGCGTACAGGTCGATCTCACCCCGCGGGTGCTGGACCTGGACGAGGCCGAAGCGGCGCGCTGGCGGCGGGATCCTCGGGACGTGGAGCTGGACGTCGCCGCCCTGGCCGGCCTGGATGCGGTGGTGGACGCGCTGGTCCATGGTCCCACCCTGGAGCTGCACCGCCCCCTCGACGCGCGCTGGCTCGCCCCCGGAGAGCCCCGGCGCCTGCGGGTCGATCCCAGCCGGGTGCGCCTGCGCGAGCTGCTCCTGGCGGCGGACGAGCCCACCTGGCAGCGCTGTCTGTCCCTGGCCCGCGGCCGAGCGTGGCCCGACGACCCTGGCCAGCGCGAGTTCGAGCTCGCCTGTGCGTTCGCTGGCACCGCGGTGTCGGACGCAGCCGTCGCCAAGCTGGCTCCACTACCCAGGGACAAGCTCCCGTTTGCAGAGTTCGCCTCCCCGGACGGCTTCCTCCGCCTGGTGCGGGTGTCCGGCCGCGGCACCCTGCCCCGCGACCTGCGCGCCTATCTGCCACGCCTGCTCTTGCGGCATGGCCTCTCCGCCCTGCCCGCCGTGCTCGCCCTGGCCAGGCAGCTGGGCGACGATGGGCTGGATCTCGCCCTGCGGGTGCGCCACGCAGACGTCGTCGAGTACGTGCTCGCCGCGTGGAAGCGGGCGGGTGGACCCGGTCCAGCCGAGGAGGCCCTGCGGCGCATGGCCGACTGGACCCTCGCCACCTTGGCCGAGCGCGGAGTGACCGGCAGCGCCCTCGAGCTCGCCCGGGATCTGGCCTCGGACGCCGATCTGGTCGCGGACCTGCTGCCCTTGCTCGACCCCGCTGCCCAGCGTCGGGTGCGCGGCTGGGCCGGTGCGGACGAGCCCGAGCGGGAGGCGGTGGACGTGCTCCCCGCCGTGCTCGACGCGATCGCCCGACCCCAGGCACCCCCGTGGCTCAACCTCGCCCGCCTGCCTGCCCTGCTCACCGACGACGACCGGGTCCTGACCCCCGAGCAGCGCCTGGTCGCCGTGCACGTCCTGCGGGCCTGCGACGAGGACGAGGTTGCCCTGGACGCGCTCGTCGTGCTGTGCAGCGCCACCAGCCTGTCCGAGTTCGCCGTCGCCGTGC
>CALATR010001150.1 GCA_937891875.1 uncultured Pseudomonadota bacterium
ACTGGGGACTGGAGACAGGAGACTGGAGACCGGCCCGCATCTCCCCCGGCCGCAGCAACGCGACTCCCCGCGAGCGGATCGCGCCCCGCCACTCCCGCGCCTGCAGCAACGCGACCGCACGCCAGCGGACCGCCGAAAGCTACCGATCATCCGCCGGAAACAGCCCCGTCCCCTCCAGGAACCAGAAGTGGTGCGTCGGGCCGTGCCCCGAGCCCAGGGGCAGCCCCGCGACGATCGCGCCGTGCACGTACCGCTTCGTCCGATCCACCGCCTCGATCAGCGGCAGTCCCTTCGCCAGGTTCGCCGCCAGCGCCGCCGCCGTCGTGCAGCCCGTCCCGTGGGTGTGGGGCGTGTCGATCCGCGGGGCCTCGAAGACGTGGACCGCCGCCCCGTCGTAGAGCACGTCCACCGCCGTCTCCACGTCGTCGAGGTGCCCACCCTTGACCAGCACCGCCTGCGGCCCGAACGTCGCCAGGGCCCGCGCGGCCGCCTCCGCCTGGGCCACCGTCTCGACCGGGCTGTCCAGCAGCCGGCTCGCCTCGTGGGCGTTGGGTGTGATGACCGTCGCCAGGGGGAACAGGCGCTCGCGCAGGGTCGCCACCGCGTCGTCGGCGATGAGTGAGTAGCCGGACTTGCTGACCATCACGGGGTCGACCACCAGGGGCACGTGGGGGTGGCGGGCGAGGGTCTCGGCGACCAGCGTGATCATCGCGGACGAGGCGAGCATGCCGGTCTTCACCGCGCCCACCGGCAGGTCGGAGAACACCGCGTCCAGCTGGGCCTGCACCAGGTCCAGGCCCACCTCCGCGGCGTGGGTCACCGCGACCGTGTTCTGGGCGGTGATCGCGGTGATGACCGACATGCCGAACACGCCGTTGGCCTGGAAGGCCTTGAGGTCGGCCTGGATGCCGGCGCCGCCGCCCGAGTCCGAGCCGGCGATGGTGAGAGCGGTCTGCATGGAGTCACCTCGCGAGCGGAGTGGATATCGGGTGGGCCCGCGCTGTCGACGTGCCGTCGTGGCCGAGGTGGAGGAGGGCATGGGGCGGTGGTTGCCGGAGCGCACGGTGGATCCGGAGGCGGCGGGCCGCGCCCTGGTCCGCCACCTGCCCGAGCTGGCCGGGGCGGAGGTTCGTCCGGTCGGCGCGGGGTGGGACAACGCCGTCATCGCAGTCGGACCGCTCTACCTGCGGGTGACCGTGCGTGCGGTGGGCGACCCGCTGATGCGCAACGAGCAGCGGCTCCTGCCGACGCTATCGGATCTTCCGCGTTCCGTGCCGAAGATCCGCGCCTGGGGTGAGCCTGAGGCGGGGCTGCCCGGACCGTGGATGGCCATCGAGCCGGTGCCCGGCCGGGAGCTGGCCGAGGTGCTCGCCGAGGGGGGCGAGCTCGCCGATCCCCTGGCGCTCGCCGCCTTCCTGCGCGCTCTGCACGCCCCCGAGCGTGCCCGCTCGCTCGACTGGCTGCCTCACGATCCCCTCCAGCGCGCCCACCCCGACCGCATCGCCGACCGGGTGCACGAGTGGGTCGACCGCGCCCTCGCCGCTGGGGTGGGCCTCGATGCCGACGCGATCGCCGCCCTGATGGAGGCCGATCCGGGCGCGCCGGCCATGGCGCCCTGTCTCGTGCACGGCGACCTGCACATGCGCCACGTGCTCGTCGACGGATCGGGGGCATGTACCGGGATCATCGACTGGGGCGACGCCTGCCTCGCCCGGCCGGTGGGGGACTTCGCCGCGCTGTGGTGGGGGATCGCACCCAGCGCGCGGACGGGCTTCCTCGCCGCCTACGGACCAGTCGATTCCGCCACCCTCGCCCACGCCCGCCGCTTCGCCGTGTTCTCCTGCCTCGCCCTTGTCGTCGCGGGCATGGACTTCGGCCAGGACGCGGTGGTCGCCGGCGCGCTCCGGGGCCTGGCCCGCACCCTCGAAGAGGCCTGACGTGAAGCCGATCGCCACCATCCAGACGCCGTTCCCGAGCAACTACGGCGTGCCCCGCCAGCCCGCCCTCGCCCCCGCCGCCGAGGGGCGGATCCCCCTGCCGCAGAACCTCGCCGGTGCGGTCGACGGGCTCGAGGGATGCTCGCACGTCTGGCTGATCTGGAGCTTCCACCTGGTTCCTGAGGGACGGGGTCGCAACAAGGTCCGGCCGCCGCGCCTTGGGGGCAACACCCGGATCGGCGTGTTCGCTACGCGGTCGCCCTTCCGGCCCAACCCGATCGGCCTGTCCGTGTGTCGCCTGCTCCGCATCGAGCGTGACGGAGGCCAGGCGACTCTCGTGCTCGGCGGGGTGGACCTGGTCGACGGCACGCCGATCTACGACATCAAGCCCTACGTCGCGTATGTCGACTCCGTGCCCGATGCGACGGTGGACTGGGTGCCCGGCGCGCCCGCCCTGTGTCCGGTCCGCTGGACCGAGCAGGCAGAAGCCGATCTCCGCGAGCGTGGCGACGGCGCCCTGCGCGAGCTCATCGACCAGGTGCTGGCCCAGGATCCGCGCCCGCCCACCCACAAGGCCGACCACCGCGCCGACGGACGGGACGTCGACCGCGACTACGGCACCGCGCTGCGCGAGGTCGACGTGAGGTGGCGCTACGACAGCGGCATCGTGTGGGTCCTGGGGATCTCGCCGCCTCCCTGACCGCCTGCCACCAGGCACGCGTCCGCCAGGCCTGCGCCCCAGGCCTCGGCGCGCTCGAGCTCACCCTCGCACAGGGGGCCCTCCTTGGCCTCGACGTAGAAGTGCTCGGCCGCGGCCACCGCGGGGATGTCCAGCCTGGCGAG
>CALATR010001151.1 GCA_937891875.1 uncultured Pseudomonadota bacterium
CGGGAAGCCCAGCGCCAGGATTGCCGCACCGATCTCCAGCGCGGCGTAGCGGTGCAGGGCTGCCCGCAGGCTGGTTCCCGGGGGTGCGATCCGGGGGCCGAGCCACCCGCCGATCGCGAGCCCACCCATGAAGGCGCCCAGGGTGATCGCGGCCGCGACCGAGGTGCCGCCGAGCAGCAGGCCGAGCCGCCGCAGCCAGACGACCTCGTAGACCAGCGAGACCGCCCCCGAGCCCAGGAAGAGCAGCAGGGTGGTGGGGTCGGGGCGCTGGACCGGTTGCACGGGGGCCAGCGCTTGCGGGGGCGGGTCCGCGGGGGCGGCCTCCCCGGCGATCGCGTCGTCGGACATCGCGCGATGCTACCAGCGCGGGATACGCCCCGGGCATGCCGCGCACACCCGACGACCCGTTCGACACGCCCGTCTCCGACGACGATCCCGTGCCCTGGCCCGACGACGGCCCCGAGCGCGCCGCGCCGGAGGATCCGTTCGACGAGGTCGGTGACGACGCCGGCACCGCCGATCTGGAGTCCGAGGCGCTGCCCGGACCGCCGCTGATCACGCCGGTCGACGACGGGGGCGGCACCGAGGATCCCTTCGACGTCGTGCTCTCCACGGAGGAGCTCGGCGAGGAGATCGCCGAGGGGCCCGCCCGCCGCCGGATCCTGCCCTGGCAGACCACCGCCCGGATCAACGGTCGCCCCATCCAGGCCCTGCTCGCGCCCTCCATGCCCACGTCGACCTGGCGGGGGGGCCCGGCTGACGCCAGCGGGGAGCACCACGTGGTGCAGATCGCCGATCTGTCGCTCTACGTCGAGCTCGAGACCCGCCCCGGCGCGCCGCTGCTGGTGCTCGGTCGCAACGCCCTCGAGGGCCGGATCCTGGTCCAGGTCTGACCGCTCGCGGACCGATCACCGCCGTCGCCTCGCCGCGGCGACCCTTCGCGCGACAGCAACCCCATGCGTCATCCACCCGGCTCGCCGCCGGGCTAGCTTGCCCTGACGGAGCGTGAATGAGCCGACTCTCGCGAGGACTGGACCGGGTGCTGGGGCGCGGGGGCATGGAAGCCCGCGAGCTGCACAGCCTGGTCCAGGATGATCTCATCTCCGACGAGGTGCTCGCACACGTGGTCGGCCGCCTGGGCAAGGAGGACCTCGAGGCCCTGCTCGGCTCGGAGCGCCTGCGGGTGCGTCCGATGCTGGTCGCCCTGTCCGCCCGGGCCGCCGGTGCCGCCGCGGTCGATCCGGAGCTCCAGCACGCGGCCGAGCTGCTCCACCTCGCGCTCACGGTGCACGACGTCACCCTTGGCCAGCCGGGCGGTCGCCGCCGTCGGGTCGCTCGCCGGCTCCTGAAGCGCTTCGGGGGCTCCCACCTCACCGTGCGCGCCCTCGAGCTCGTGCGCCACGTCAGCCCCCCGGAGATCATGGGGGAGGCGGTCGACACCCTGCGCGCGTTCGCCGACGGGGAGGCCCTGTCCCGCCACCTCCGCGAGTCCGGGGTCGTGCCCGAGCGCCGCGAGGCCCTGGAGCACGCGGACGTGCACGACGGTGCCCTGCTCGCCTTCTGCTGTCGGGCGGGTGGCTACATCGCCGGTGGAGACGTGGCGACGGTCGCTGCGCTCGGTCGCTACGGACGCCATGTCGGGCGCCTGTGGACCCTCGCCGAAGACCAGGCCGGGCTCACCTCCGACGAGGCACCCGCGTGGCTTCAGGCGCGCGCCGCCGCCGGACGTCCGGTGCTCGCGGTCGCGGTCGCCGCGGAGCGGGACGACGAGGTCGAGGCCCTGTGGGGCGGCCTCGTGCAGGACGGTCGCAACGCCGACATCCTGGTCGAGCGCCTGCGCACCACCGGCGCCCTCGCCTCGACCCGGGAGGCCATGGCCCAGTCCAGCTGGACCGCGCGCCAGGCGCTGCGCAACCTGCCCGAGAGCCCCTACCGCCAGGGCATGGACGCGCTCGCCGGCGGACTCGCCCGGGCGTCCTAGCGTCGGGCTACGGCCGGTCCGAGTACACGCCGCAGCGGTAGTAGACACCCGGTCCAAACGCCCCGTCCTTCGCCCGGAACTGCAGGGTGTAGGCCCCGGTGACCAGGTCTTCGACCTCGCCGTCGGGAGCCAGGTCGTCGCCGTCCTCGAGGGTGATGACGTCGTTGCCCTCGGGGTCGACCAGGGTGACGTCCACGTCGCCGAGGGCGCCGTAGCTGTCGCTGCTGCACACCAGGCGCAGCTTGCCGCCCGCCGTCGCGCCGAAGCGGTAGCTGTCGACGTCGTCCACGCCATCGATCCGGCCCTGCAGGAAGCTGCGATCGGTCGTGACGCCGCCGTCGCTCACGACCTCCGAGTCCAGCGGCGTCGCGTCGGCGAGGTCGTCGTTGGGCTCGGCCTCGCGCTGGTTGCCGTAGCCTTCGTCCCGGGTGCGCAGGTAGAGGACCGTCCAGTGGTCCAGGCTGCCCCCGCCCTCGGCGTCGCTGACCGCGAGGGTGAAGTCCTGCTGGTCGCTGTAGAAGGTGCTGCCGTAGCCCTCCGGTCCGACGTCGACCTTGTGCATGTGGGTGATGCCGGTCTCGTCGGTGACGTCGACCACGGCGGTCAGCGCGCTGCCGGGGATGGCCTCGGGCGCCCAGACCTCGAACGGTGCGTCCCCCCAGGGCATGTCGGCGGTGGTCCAGTCGATGTCGCCGGGCTCCTCCAGCACGATGCCCCAGGCGTAGATGGTGGAGCCGCTGGAGAGGTTGAAGCGCACGCTGGGGTCGCCCATGGAGTCGGGCTCCTCGGACACGCTGGACCACGCCTCGACCCCCAGCTGGTAGGAGAACGAGGTGTTGCCGCGCAGGGTGGAGTCGCCGTAGAAGGTGCTTCGATCCTCGACTCGGATGAACCAGTCCCCGGCGGAGGGCAGCCAGACCTGAATGCGCGAGTCGTAGTCGCGGAGCGAGCCGGTGGC
>CALATR010001152.1 GCA_937891875.1 uncultured Pseudomonadota bacterium
ACGGTGATGGGCGGCCGCATGGCGTCGGTGAGCAGCCGGTCCAGCAGGACCTCGGTCTGCTCGAGCTGCAGCCCGCTCATGGTCAGGGCCTCGGCGTTGTTGTCGAAGCCCAGCGCCACGCCGTCAGCCGGGAGCGTGTGGCCGAGGGCGAGCGTCGTCGGCAGGAGATCCTGGAGCGTGCGGTCCAGCTCCCGGCGGTTCAGCCGGTGCAGGGTCACCCGACCGGCGTCGGTGGGCAGGGGCTCGGGCGTGTCCCAGGCGGCCGGCTCGGGGGGATCCCCGCCGGACGGATCGGAACCCTGCGGCGAGGGCGTCACGCACCCGCCGACCAGGACACCGAGCAGCAGGAAAGCGCGCATTCAGGCTCCGACCAGGAGCACAGGGTACACGGCGCGAGAACGAGCGATCGAAATCCGAAAGCGCGACGACAGGGTTCGCGAATCCGTCGACGAGGCCCCCCGACCTACGCCGGCCCGAGCGCCCGGTAGTGGCTCCACTGCTCCAGCACGAGCTCCACGTACTGCACGGGCTCCACACCCTTGCACCCGCCGTGTCGCGCCAGCGGGTGGGCGGCCCACTCCGGCTCCGCCAGCCGCAGCATCCACGCGGCGACGACCGCCCAGTCGTCCGGATCCTCGCCCGCGGCGTCCGCCAGCCGGCGGGCGTCCTCGACGTGGCCGGCGCCTGCGTTGTAGGAGGCGAGCACGAAGGGCAGGCGGGCCGCCCGATCGGGAATGCGCTCGGCCCACAGGCCATCGAGCCAGCCCAGGTAGGTGGCGCCGCCGGAGATGTTCTGCACCGGGTCGCGGCGATCGGTCACGCCGACCTCCTGTGCGGTCGCCGGCATCAGCTGCATCAGCCCCACCGCCCCGGACGACGACCGCGCCCACGGCCGGAAGCGCGACTCCTGCCAGGCGAGCGCTGCGAGCAGGTGCCAGTCCAGGCCGACGCGGTCGGCGTGCAGGCGAAGAGGGGCGTCGTACGTCGAGATCGACGGGCGAGCCATCGCGACCCGGGCCCAGCGCCGGGGGTCTTCGAGGTAGCGCCGGCGCAGGCGGACGACGAGGTCATCGTGCTGCGCGAGCCAGCGGTCGAAGCGCAGCCGCAGGGCATCGCCGCCGCGGGAGAACGCGACCCGGGAGCCGACGGTGGCCGGCAGGGGGTGCACCGCCAGCGGCCGGCGACCGGCGTCGAGGCGGGCGAGGTCCTCCCGCACCACCGCAGCACCCAGGCGACCCTCGGCGATCCGGTCCAGCACGTCCTCGGTCCGCGGAGCTGCCGCGAGGGGGACCGCGGCCAGCCGGGACAGCGATCCCTGGGCGAGGAGTCCGCGCCAGGGGGCATCGCCGGGAATGGCGACCCGTACGTTCCCCGCCTGCTGGGCCGCGTCGAGGCCAGGGCCGGTCACGACCGCCAGCCGCGCCGTAGCGACGGGCTCGCTCCAGCGTGCGTACGCGGTGTAGCGCGGATCGTAGGACAGCCGCCCCGCGACCGCGTCGACCCGGCCGGCGGCGAGCGCCTGGTAGCGCTCGTGCACCGTGGGCAGCGGCACCACCTCCAGGCGGATGCCCAGATCCCGGGCGAAGGCCTGCAGGACCTCCAGCTCGAGGCCCTGGGCCTTCCCCCGATCCAGGAGGTAGGACGTGCGATCCCGGGGGAGCCCTACCCGGAGCACCCCCGCGCGGATCACCGCATCGATATCGGGCGGAGCACGCCCGGGAGCGGGAAGCACCGCGCGCCCGGCAGGGTCGCTACGGGGTGCCGCCTGGGTCCGCGACACCCCCACCCCACCGA
>CALATR010001153.1 GCA_937891875.1 uncultured Pseudomonadota bacterium
CACAATAGAGCGTGAACGCACTGTGCGCGCACGGTGCGGGCAGCGTCCTGTTCCGAACCCGGGCCCGCGACGGCCCCCCACCGGGGTCAACCTCCGCGACGAGGCTACTCCGCCGCCTCCTTCTCCCCCGCCACCTCGGCCGTGTACGGACCGTAGACCGACACGAAGGTGCCCCCGCTGTCCGAGGAGTGGACCGCCACCCAGCGCTCCCCGACCTGGCGGAGCACGACGCCCTCGGCCTGCCAGCCCGCGTCTGCCGCCGTGAGGGCCTGGTCCACCGCCGCCGGCCGCCCGGCGAGGTAGCCACCGAGGGCCTCGGACACGGCGGCCTTGTCGGCCTGGCCCTGGAGCATGGCCTTGGTGGAGACCACGGCCGCCTCGAGCTGGGCCTCCTGCTCGGGACCCTCCCCGCTGATCCAGGAGATCCCGAGCTTCTTGCTCGTGGGGTCGATGGCCAGGATGGACAGGCTGGGCACGACCTCGGCCATGGCTTCGTCATCCGCTCCCGTCGGCACGGGCATCGCCAGGCCGACATACGCCGCCGGCTCCGTCGGCAGGGTGCCCGCCGGCGCCCCGCGCCACTCCCGGAGCGTGGTGCACCAGCCCGCCTTGTCCTCCTTGCACACCTTGCGGCGCGCGCGGGCGACGGGATCCGCGAGGGGCTCGACGCGGGCTTCGCCGTTCGTGACCTTGCCGCGCAGGCCGAGCTCCATGTCGTCGACCGTCCAGCAGGCGGCGCTGCGGAGGAGGAAGACCTGCTGGCCCGACGATCGGGACTCCGGGAGGTCCTTCTTCGCGATCGAGTGGTAGAGCGGCACCTCGAAGGGTGCCGTGTCCTGGCGGCGATCGTCGATCTCGGGCGCCCGCTGACCGGAGCCGCCGATCTCGTAGTGGGACATCGCCACGTCGAGGGACATGAAGCACTGGTCCGGCACGGTGGGAACGACCCACTCGTCGAAGGCCTCGAGGGTGACGGTGGTCGGCGGGCCGCCATTGACGGAGACCGTGTGCTCGCCGGGATCGACGCCGCGGCTGGTGAAGGTGGTCAGCTCGAAGGCCTCGCCGCCGTCGATGGAGACCTGGATCGGCTCGCCCGGGGCGAACACCCAGATGCGGGTGCCCTCGCGCGTCTGGGCAGCGAAGTCGCAGCCGGTCAGGCTGACGGCGACGGTACCGAGGGCAACCGCAAGGAGCGGGATGGAGGAGGACATCGTGGCGCGCATGGGGTCTCCAGGGTGAGGCGCGCCGGGTAACCGAACGGTGTGCGCGCGTGAGCCAGGCCGGCCTGCACGAGGGCCAGGCCGACGGCGCGTCCGAGGGCACGGTCGGCGGCACCTCGCGAAGGCGACCAGGGCGAGGCCGAGGAGCATGGGGAGCAGCACGCCGGGAAGACGCGCCGTCGCCTCCACGCGCCCCGTGGCCGACGAGCAGAATGACCACGCCATCTCCGGCGAGCCCGGGCCCGAGCTCCACACCTCATACCGCCACGACAACGCCTTCCTCGGCCTCTGCTTCAGCGCCGTCGGAAGCTTCGGATTCTCCGAGCCGACCAACGGCCCACCCCGGCCTTCCGACTGGACGTGACCCTCGCAGCCCAGCGGACGGTGATGTAGGGCTGACGGCCCACGTCAACCTCCGACCAACCCCGTCACATCCTCGTTGCACCCCCACCCCGGTCGTGCGACCCTGCGCCGTCACGCCCACGACCCCGGATCCCGACCATGGCGCACGTCCCCGAGGCCCCGCGGCCCACGATCTTCGGCCATCCAACCGGCCTCTTCATGCTCTTCTTCGCCGAGATGTGGGAGCGCTTCAGCTACTACGGCATGCGCGCCCTGCTCGTGCTGTACATGCTCAAGGGCTTCCTCTCCTACGAGGACAAGGACGCCTACACGGTCTACGGCGCCTACACCGCGCTGGTCTACATGACGCCGTTCATCGGCGGCATGATCGCCGACCGGCTCCTCGGCGCGCGCCGCTCGGTCATCGTCGGCGGCCTGTTGATGGCGCTCGGCCACCTGATCATGGGCATCGAGTCCACCTGGCCGTTCTTCACCGCCCTCGCCCTGCTGATCGTCGGAAATGGCTTCTTCAAGCCCAACATCTCGACGATCGTCGGCAACATGTACCCGGACGGGGATCCGCGCCGGGACGGCGGCTTCACCCTGTTCTACATGGGCATCAACCTGGGTGCTGCGGCGGCCCCGCTGCTGTGCGGCTTCATCGGCGAGACCGCCGGCTGGCACTACGGCTTCGGCCTCGCCACCATCGGCATGCTCGTGGGCCTCGCCATCTTCGTGATGCCGTCCATCTGGGCCCGCTACCTGACCCTCGGCGGCGCCCTGGCCACGGCCCTGTCGATGGTGCTGATCCAGAACAACGTGCTGCTGCTCGCGGTCAACGGCTTCGTCGCCCTCGCGCTCGCCATCGCCGGCGTCATCGCGTTCCGGGCCATGGGCAAGGAGGGCATGCGCCCCGACGACGGCACCCCGCCCGACCCCGAGCTCCTGCGCAAGGGCATCATCGGCCCGCTCACCTGGGAGCACATCACCTACATCGGCATCGTCGTCGTGGTGCCGCTGCTCGCCGTGCTCGTGTGGGCCAACCTCAACATCGAGATCGTGCCCGAGGAGTTCACCAAGTCCCTGACCGAGAGCGGCAACACCTTCGCCGTGCTCGGCGGCACCCTGCTGCACGAGGTCGCCCGCCCGGCCGGCCTGCTGCTGCTCATCGTGGGCATCGTCGCCATCGGCTACCTCGTCTTCGAGGCCGTCCGCAGCCAGAAGGTCGAGCGTGAGCGCCTCTTCGTCGTGCTCATCCTCATGTTCTTCTCGATGCTCTTCTGGGCCTTCTTCGAGCAGGCGGGCTCCTCGGTCAACAACTTCACCGACCGCAACGTCGACCGGATCACCGAGGAGCGCGTCGTCACCGCCGACGAGATCGGCAGCGACATCGAGCTGCGGCTGTCCCAGGAGCAGCTCGGCTACGCGCAGGACGGCGTCGTCTTCACCATGGACCAGCTGGACGCCCTGAAGAACCTCAAGAAGAAGGAGGGCGAGGACGCGCCGCCGGAGAAGGGCTTCATGGAGATCGTCCAGGAGGCCTTCTCGACGCCGCCTCCGCTGGTGCGCCTGATCGCGGGCATGGAGGAGGAGAAGACGGACGATCCGCTCGTCACCACCTGGACCATCGACGAGAGCCACGTAGGCATGGGGATCAACGGCACCGAGGTGCCCGCGTCCACCTTCCAGGCGGCAAACCCCATCTTCATCCTGCTCTTTGGCCTGCCCTTCGCCTCGCTGTGGGTGTTCATGGGCAAGCGCGGGATCGAGCCCAACACCTCCATCAAGTTCGCCCTGGGCCTGCTCCAGCTGGGCCTCGGCTTCGGCGCCCTGTGGTACGGCGCCACCCTGGCCGCGACCGACCGCGGCATGGTCTGGATGGGCTGGCTGCTGCTCGGCTACCTCCTGCACACCACCGGCGAGCTGTGCCTCTCCCCGGTCGGCCTGTCGATGGTCACGAAGCTCTCGCCGAAGCGCCTCGTGAGCACGGTCATGGGCGGCTGGTTCCTTGCGACCGCCTTCTCCGCCTACCTGGCCGCGGTCATCGCCACCTTCACCAGCCCGCCCAAGAAGCCGGCCGAGGAGGGTGACGGCGCGGCCGATGCCGGAGCGAGCGACGACGGCGGCGGTCAGGCCACCGCGGGCGACGACGACGCCGGGGCCGACGTCGAGCCCCCACCCGCAGCCCCGGTCGACACGGACGAGGGCGCCGGGGCGGAGGTGGAGGTCGACACCACCGCGGACGGCGGCACTCCCATCGGCACGCTGGGGACGGACGACACGGACGCCACGCTGGACGGAGCCGTGGACCAGGACGCCGCGGACGCCCTGCTCGGAGGCGCCTCGGACGACACGGACACCGACGCCGTCGCCATGGCGAGCGACGACACCGACGCCGCCGCTACCGACCCGGGCGCGGCGGACACCGATGCGCCCATCGCCGCGACCGAGGTGGTCACCGACGCCAACGACCAGGCCGCGATCACCGCCGACGAGGCCGGGGACGTCGAGGAGACCACCGCCCACGAGGAGCAGAAGGAGCCCGTGCCACCCCCGTCCGAGACCGTCGGCGTCTACGGCGGCGTCTTCGGCAGCATCGCCATCGCCGCCATCGCGTCCGCCATCGTGCTGGCCGCCATCTCGCCGCTGCTCCAGAAGTGGATGCACAGCGACCTGATGGGCGCCGAGGAGTGATCTCCCTGGCCGCCCTGCTCCTCGCCTCGGCCACCCCGGCCGAGGCGCAGAGCTCGCGGACCCGCAGCTACCTGACGGTCGAGATCGGCCGGGTCGCCCGGGCGGAAGACCCCATGTTCTTGAGCGTCGGCGTGTCGACCCACATCGCCCCGTTCCGCGACTGGCGAGCCACCACGCCGCGGCTGCCCATCGACCCGGTGGGGGGGCTCGAGGTGCGCCTGGACATCTGGCCCACCGGCGGCGCGCAGCTCGTCGTCGAGCCTCTGGTCGGCCTGGCGGCGGGCGAGTGGAACCTGCCCTGCGGGAGCCTCGGCCCCAACGCCTACATGGTGCTGCACAGCGGCTTCGCCACCCGCTCCCGCGGCGGACCGGCCTGGACGTTCGGCACCTCGTTGACGGTCGCCCACGCCGTGGTCCACGGCCGCATCCGCGAGACCGGCGCCATCGGGCTGCGCAAGGAACCCACCCGCGAGGCGCGCAGCCCCGGCCCCATCGAGGACCCGACCACCGCGTTCGGCATCGGCGCGAACCTCCCGGCCGTCCTGGGCTGCTACGGCTGACGGGACCCCGACGCCGACCGCGTGCTAGCGTCGACCTCCTGAGGGGGGTGGCCTTGGCGCGCGCGTCGTCGTACCGGATCCTCTCCTGCCTCGGCCGAGGTGGCTTCGGCGAGGTCTACCTGGTGACCGTGCGGCGCGAGGGCGGTCTCGAGCGAAAGCGCGCCTTGAAGCTCCTCCGTTCCGACCTGGAGGACGTCGAGGACGCGGTCGCGCGCATGCGGGACGAGGGCCGGCTGCTGGCCATGCTCGACCACCCCGCCATCGTCGGCGTCGAGGACATCGTGCGCATCGACGGCCGGGTCGGCCTGCTCATGGAGTACGTCGAGGGCATCGACCTGCGCCGGATCCGCAAGGACAAGCTCTCGCTCCCGCCGACCGTGTCGCTCGAGATCCTCGCCACCGTCGCCGACGCGCTCGCGTCCGCCGTCGAGGTGCACAGCCCGACCACCGGCCGGCCGCTCCGCCTCGTGCACCGCGACATCAAGCCCGGCAACATCATGCTGTCGACGTACGGGCGGGTGAAGCTCCTCGACTTCGGGGTGGCCCGCTCCCGCGAGGTCGAGCGCGACACCCACACCCAGGCCGGCCAGATGCCGCTCACCCCCGGCTATGTCGCGCCCGAGGTCTTCACCCGCCAGGTCCAGGAGCCACCCGGCGACATCTACGCCCTCGGTGTGGTCGCCTTCGGCTGCTTCACCGGCGACAAGCTCTTCCGCGGCCTCACCTTCGTCGACCAGGCCACCCTGCTCATCGACTCCCGCCGCTACGACGCCTGGATCGGCGCCCGCCTGGACCGGATCTCCCACCGCGGCGTCCGCGAGCTCGTCCACGACATGCTCGCCTGGAGCTCCGCAGACCGCCCCGCCGCCCACCTGGTCCGCGAGCGCGCCGAGCAGCTGCAGTCCCAGCTCACCGGCCCCTCCATCTCCCGCTGGATCCGCAGGATCGACCTGCCTCCCGGGCCGACGTTCTCCGACCTGCCCCTGATCGGCCGCGAGGTCGAAGAAGACGAGGGCCCCGGCGAGCTCCAGCGCGCGGTCAGTCCCGGCTCTACCATTCCCCGCGCCCCACCCCCGGTGTCGACCCGACCCACGCCCCCCGGCCGCGCCGCCGCCCCATCCGGCGTGTCAGGCGCCCAGGCCGTCTACTACGAGCCCTCCGACCACGACGACCGCCCGCGCAGCCCCGTCCGCTACGGCGCCACCCTGACGCCGGTGACGACGTCCGCCGACGTCACCCGCACCAGCGAGCTCGGCGCCGTCGAGGCCAGCGACCCCATGCGCGCGGAACGCGTCGACGTCGACACCCTCGACACCGTGCAGGCTCGCCGCCCCGAACCGCCCCGACCCGATCGCCGCCGCCGCCCGGTCGGCGCCGTCATCGCCGGAGTCGTCGTGGGGGTCCTCATCCTGGGCGCCTTCTTCGCCGTCGCGATCGCGGGGGCGCTCGCCGTGCTGCTCCTGGTCTAACCAGGCTAGTCCTCGGCCTTCTTCCTGGCATCCCGCGCATCCAGCCGCGACTTCAGCTGGTCGCGCAGCGCGCCGCGCAGGGACTCCACCTTGTCGACCAGCGCTGGATCCCCCAGGGTCTCCCGGAGCTTCTGCGGGATCGCCGCCGGATCGTCGGTCCAGTCCGGGCCGCCCCCCGCCTTCACCCGCTCGGCCATCTCGGACAGCCAGGCCCGGCCCTCGGGGGTCGCCGCGGTCTCCTCGTCGAGCGCCTGCCGCAGCGCCATGCCCGCCGGCGCCAGCGCCTGGGTCACCGTCTGCTCGAGGCCGGACAGGTCCAGGGCCTTGGTCGACTCGAGGTTGCCCTTGACCGCCTCCTTCAGCCCCTCGCCGCCCTCGCGGACCGCCTGCTTGATGGCGTCCGCGTGCTTTCGCAGCTCGGCCAGCGACTCCTTCACCTGGCGCATCTCCCGCGCCGCCTGCGCCTTCGCCTGCTCGACCGGGATCTCGAACGGGGCGACCGCCGACTCCAGCACCGAGCGCTGCTCCCGCCGCAGGTTCTGCAGCTCGAACGGGCCGTCGGGCAGCTCGGTACCGGCAGGGATGTCGAAGAAGCGGTCCTTGCTGGCGTTCGCGTAGAGCACGGGTCCTCCAGACCTGTGCCCTCCTACCAGCCCGCGGTCGGTCCCGCCCCCTGGATGTCCGCCTCGGCCGCGCGCCCGGTCAGCCCGGTGATGCTGTTCCGCGGCCAGCCGCGCTGCACCAGGTTGACGACCCAGGCCGGCAGCATGCCCTTGGGGTCGGTCAGGACCTCGACCTCCACGTGGGTGCCGCCGTCGGGCTTCGCGGTGAGGCGCCAGTAGGTCCGCAGCGCCTGGGCGCGCACACAGCAGTCGTCGGGCGGCGTGTCCGCGCGCTCGACCGAGTTGTAGGTCACCGTGGCCACCTTGCTCGCGGCGTCGAAGTGGGTGATCCGCCGCAGCAGGTAGTCGCGGTCCGAGATGGGCCAGGACAGGTCGTACACCTGGTAGAGCACGGTTTCTTCGCCGCTGATCCGCTCGACCTCCCGGCTGACCGTCTGCAGGTCCACCCACTCGGGCCCCTTGTTCGCGTCCAGCAGGACGGCGAGCAACCGGCTGATGTGCACGTCGGTGTCGGACTCCCCGCGGAACGCGAGCATCGACGAGCCCGACACCTCCTTGCGCGAGGTGATGATGCCGTCCGACTCGTCGATCACCTCCCACTCGTCGGCCCACGCCGCGGTCGGCACCGCGATCGCGAGGGCGGTCGCCCCCAGGGCGAGGGTGAGCAAGCAGGCGGCGATCAACTGGGAGAGTCGTTGCATATCGATCATTGTATCGGCTGGGG
>CALATR010001154.1 GCA_937891875.1 uncultured Pseudomonadota bacterium
ATGCCCATGCCGCCCATGCCCAGGACGTCACCCGGCTCGAGCGCTCCCCGACCCGCCTGGGACTGCCGCAGCCGATCCAGCAGGGCGGAAGCGTGTTCTGCCGGGGGCAGACTCCGCCGCTGCCGGGTGCGCGTCGGCTCCAGCTCGCCCGAGTCCTCGATCGTCAGCGTGCGCAGGAGCGCGGCGACGGTCTCGCTGGTGTCCAGGTCGTCCATCGCCGCCCCCATAGCCGCGCGGGAAGGGCCGGGTGGCTTCGATCGATGACGGGTCCAGTCGTACGCTTCAGGTCAGTACACCGAGCGCTTGTCCGTCGGCTCTGGGGCCAGCGCCGGC
The DNA here is from genome assembly GCA_937891875.1 of uncultured Pseudomonadota bacterium. GTDB lineage: Bacteria > Myxococcota_A > UBA796 > UBA796 > REDI01. The sequence goes on from CALATR010001154.1 coordinate 334, forward strand.
TTGTAGCGGGCCGCCAGCGCGGTGGACGCCTGGAGCATCAGGCCGGTGTCGGTGCCCACGCCCACGAAGGTGGCGCCCAGCTCGATGTAGCGGCGGGCCAGGGTCTCGTCGCCGATGAGGATGCCCGGGGCCTTGCCGGCGGCGACGATGCGGCGGATGCTGTCCTCGATGACCGCCTGCACGTCCGGGTGGCCGGGGTCGTCGAGATGTCCCATCGAAGCACTCAGATCCGCCGGTCCGATGAAGACGCCGTCGACGCCGTCCGTGGCCACGACCGCGTCCAGGTTGGCGATCCCGGTGGTGGTCTCGAGCTGGATCAGCACGCAGATCTCGTCGTTGGCGGTCTGCAGGTAGTCCGGGATGCGGTTGAACTGCGATGCCCGGGCGAGGGGACTGCCCACCCCGCGGATGCCGTCGGGGGGGTAGCGGGTGGCGGCGACGACCGCGGCCGCTTCCTCGGCGGTCTCGACCATGGGGGCGAGCAGGGTCTGCACCCCCAGGTCGAGCACCTGCTTGATGCGCACAGCGTCGGGCCAGGCGGGGCGCACGATCGGCGTCACCGGGTAGGGCGCCACCGCCTGCAGCTGGCCGAGGATGGTCTGCAGGTCGTTCGGGGAGTGCTCCCCGTCGATCAGCAGCCAGTCGAAGCCCGCCCCGGCCACCAGCTCCGCCGTGTAGGCGTTCGCCAGGCCGAGCCAGAGGCCGATCTGGGCCCGCTCCGCGGTGGCGGGCTGGATGAGCCGCTTGAAGTGGTTGGTGGGGGCGGGCACGGGCTTCCTACAGCTTCTCGATCGTCACCGACCCGTCCCCGGTCGACACGGCCGCCGTGCTCGCCTGGTTGGAGCCCGACAGGTACGATCCGCCGCCGCCCGCGATGAAGCCGCCGTCGCCGCCGCTGTAGCCACCACCGCCGCCGCCGCCCCAGCAGCCGCCGCCCGAGCCACCGCCGCCGAAGCCGCCGTCGCCGGTCACGCTGCCGCAGGACGTGGTCGTCTGACCGCCGACCGCGCCGTTGGTGAAGGACTTCGCCGCGACTCCCCAGGAGCTGTCCCCGGTGCCATCGCCGGTGAAGCCGGCGCCGCCGCTGCCGTAGCTGGAAGCGGACACCCCCCCGCCGGAACCGAGCCCGGTCGTCTTGGCCACACAGGTGCCCGAGGTGCGTGTGTCGTTGTAGCCACTGGCGCCGGAGCCGTACTGGCCCACCTCGGCGTCACAGCCGTTGGCGCGCGCGTCTGCACGGGTGCCGCCGCCGCCACCCGCCACGAGCATCGCAGTGCCAGCGCCGGTCGCGACGAAGGTGCCGCCGCCACCGCCGCCGTTGCCGGTCGTACCCGTGCCCGAGCCCACCTGGCCCACGACGATCTGGAGGGTGTCTCCTCGCTTCAGGGCGAACTCGCCGTACACCTGGGCACCCTTGCCGCCCTTGTAGCTGGAGGTCGGGCTGAAGCCGGCCGCACCGACTGCGGTGATTCCGTACACGCCGGACTCCGGGACGGTGAGCGTCTGCACGCCACCGGTCACCGACACGAGCCCCTCGAGGTCGGTGCCGCTGTACTCGGCGTCGCAAGCGGACTGGGTCGGGCCGTTCCTGCCGGTCGCGCCGCAGGTCTCCAGCACGACGCCTTCGAGGGCGAAGCAGCCGTCGTAGCGGCTCGAGTCGGTGTCGTCGCAGTCGAGATCGTTGGCGACGTAGCCTGCGGGTGCCTCGCAGGCGGCCAGGCTGCTGTCCGGGTCGCCGGCGCCGTCGCTGTCCGCGTCGCGGTACCAGGTGAGCGCGTCGTCTGGCGGCCCCTCGTCGATCGCGCGGTCGCAGTCGTTGTCGGCCCCATCGCAGACCTCTTCGGCGCTCGGGTAGGTCGCGTCGTCGAGGTCGTCGCAGTCGGTCGCGTCGCTGACGTAGCCCCGCGGCGCCAGGCACGCGTCGTAGGTGATGGTGGTGCCGCCGTAGCCGTCCCCGTCGTAGTCCAGGTACCAGGTCTTCGCGTCGGTCGCGCCGTCCTCGTCGACGTCACCGTCGCAGTCGTCGTCCTCTTCGTTGCACTGCTCGGGAGCGCCCGGGTGCACGTTGACGTCGCCATCGTCACAGTCGGTGTTGTCGGCGACGTAGGTGTCCGGCGCCTCGCAGGCGGTGGTCGGGGAGCGGGGGTCGCCGAAGCCGTCCCGGTCGCTGTCCGCGTAGAACGAGACCCCGTCGATGGCGTCCTCGTCGATGGTGTCGTCGCAGTCGTTGTCCCGGCCGTCGCAGATCTCGTCCGCGGTGGGATGGCTCGCGGGGTTGAGATCGTCGCAGTCGGTGTCGTCGGCGACGTAACCGGCGGGCGGGGCGCAGGAGGTGTGCGACCAGGCGGGGTCGCCGTACGCGTCGGCGTCGGCGTCGCGGTACCAG
>CALATR010001155.1 GCA_937891875.1 uncultured Pseudomonadota bacterium
CGTAGCAAGGCAAGCCGCGCGAATGACACCGCCACGAGAAACGCCGAAGGCGGATCGAGTGGGAGCAGGTGTCCTTCGCGTGGTTTGGCGCAGCGTCCGACGTCGGAGGTGCCGATGGATCTCGCCGGAGGCTCACCGTGCTGGCTCTGCAGCACAGCCTGCTAGCGCTGCGAGCCTCCTGTCCGCCCCGGAACCTCGGGCTCGTCTCGGGGGTCCCAGCGGATCGTCCCCCCCAGGTCCAGGATAGGGACGGACAGGAGGCGGCTTGCGGGTCTCGCGCAACACCCTGGTGATCGGAGCGCTCGCGCTGGCGACGATGGCGTCGGCGGCGAGGCCTCCCGGGGCCTACTACGAGACCTCGCGCCTGGTGCTCAAGCTCAACGGCGAGCCCTGGAGCGACGACGGCATCAAGAAGACCCTGGCCGCCACGCTGGGCGAGGTCGGCATGACCGCGGTGGTGCGCGCGGGCCCGGACGGCGTCGACCTGCCGGCGAAGAAGCAGCCGGAGACCGTGTTCGACCTGGACCCGGTGGAGGCGCTCGCCTGCCTGACCGTGGCCAGCTTTCCGGTGCGCGGCGCCGAGGTGGACCTGGTGCTCGACCGACCGGAGGGCCCAGTGCCGGTGACGGTGTGGTGGGACGCCGACGCCCTGCGGGTGTCGCGGGCCAGTCGGCCCTGGACCCCCGCGCCGCCAGACGAGGGGCTCGATCGCGGAAAATCCAGGTTGAAGGCGCTGGGTGTGGGGGAGCTCGCCGAGCGTGACCGCACCTGGGATGCGGCAGCCCTGCACCGGCTGCAGGTGGCGATCGAGCACCTCACCCCCCGCGAGCGCAAGGTGCTGGACGGCCTCGTCTTCACCCGGCAGCACACCGGCGGACAGCGCACGAGCCCACCGCCGGGCATGACCTGGGCCCAGGTGTCCGCTGCCTTCGCGGGTGGGGACGGACCCCAGCGCATCGAGGTCTACGACGCCACCCTCGACGAGCGCGGTCGCTTCGTCGGCCCCACGAACGACCCGATGCCGGTCGCCATCTTCGACCTGCTCCACGAGCTCGGCCACGCGATCGCCCGCCACGATCTGCGGGCCATCGACGCGGAGCGTCTGGTCCTCCTGGAGCGCCTCGAGGGCATCCAGGCCCGGATCAAGCGCCTCCGCAGCAAGGGTGGAGCGGCGCTGAACCAGGCGATCGAGGAGAACAACGCGACGGTGCAGCACCTGCAGGCCCTCGACGCGCAGATCGTGGTGCGCGGCGACTCCCCGGCCGTCACCGAGCTGACCCGCCTCCTCGGCACCACCCCCGCCCCGACCCCCTACGGTCGCACCGACCCGAACGAGGCGTTCGCCGATGCCTTTGCGCTGTTCCACGCGGATCCGGCGGCGCTGAAGCGGGCGGCTCCGAAGGTGCATGGGTGGTTTGCGGCGGGCAAGCACCTGGAGGCGGTGGGGATGTAGGGGAGAGCGGGGCGTCGGGTTGGAACTGGCGGATGCGTCTGGCGGGAGGTCGGGTGGCTTCCGGCGAGGGAGTGGCGGGTC
>CALATR010001156.1 GCA_937891875.1 uncultured Pseudomonadota bacterium
CGCGCTCCCGTTTGCCGCCTGACATCACCTGCGAGCGCGCGATCGCCCGGGACCGGTCACGTTGTCGGCGAAGGAGGCGGACATGGACCTCGTCCACGCACTGCGGCGCTCGCGCATCGAGCGCACCGACAGGCTCGATGACGACGCGGTCCGGGCCCTGTGGCGCTTCCGTCTCGGCCACATCGACCTGCGTCCCGACGTCAGCGAGGACGACGACTTCCTGGCCTTCCAGCAGGATCTTCGTCATCCAGACCTCGTCTGGACCGTCACCGACCGCACGGGCGGGCTCCGCATGATGATGCTGGTCCAGCGCCGCCGCGTCGCCCTCGCCGGTCGCAGCCGGGGGGTGCTGTTCCCCGAGTACGGCTTCGTCGACCACGCCCTGCGCGGTCACCCGGTCGTGCCGCTGTCCCTGCTGGTCCTGCTGGTGCTCGGGCTGGTGCGCCTGCGCTCCCTCCGCGCCTGCCTCGCCAGCGCCAGCTACCCGGCCAGCTACATCTCCTGGGCCCGGGGCCTGCCCGCGATCGCCTCGGTCGGAACCCGGGATCTGTCCGTCGCTCGCCGGGAGGAGCTGCACGCGGTCGGTCGCGCCCTCGCGGGGTCCTGCTACCGCGCCCAGGACGGCACCATCGCTGCCCGAACCCGTCCCCGGCCCGGTCGTGCGCCGCGCAGCCGCAGCGGCCGTGAGGTGCTCGCCGACTTCGAGCGCATGGATCCCGACTGGCGGCAGGGCCGCACCCTGCTGTGGACCCAGCCCCTCGCGCCGATGCTGCTCCTGCGCTTCGCCGCCGACGTCGTGCTGCGCTGGGCCCGCCGCCTGCCCAGCTCGCGCCGGCCCGCCTACGGAACCAGGTCGATGCGCACGTCTCGCTCGTAGACGTCGTCGCCCAGCTCGTTGACGCCGATGCGGTCGGCCGGACCCAGGGTCACGTCCAGCGCTCCGGTCTCGCCGTTGTCCCCGGCAAACGCGATGTGGTGGGTCCCCGGTCCGCTGACGTCGATCCAGCAGCGGGTCACAGCGCAGGTCCGGGTCCAGGGAACCCCACCCGACGCATCGGAGATGGTGGCGGTGCCAGACACCTGCTCGCCGGTGCTCGCGTAGACCCGCAGCCCCAGGTTCGAGGTGAGGATGTCGCCGCCGCCGCCGTCGGCGACAAGGTCGACGGTCACCGCATCCTCGTAGACCGGGCGGGAGCCGCAGTCCGCGGTGGTGGTGCCGACCCGGTCGTCCTCGTCGATCCGCACGTCCAGCTCGGCCCGGCCGGCGTCGGCCGTGACGACCAGGTGGTAGGTGCCCGCCCCGGCCAGCTCCAGCTGACAGCCGTTCGCCGGGCAGTCGGTCTCGAGCACGTCGCTGTCGGGGAACTCGGTGCGGATGTGGCTTGCCGCAGGGTCGCCGGACGGGTCGAGCACTGCGACCTCGAGCTTGTCGTAGTCGCAGTCGATCCCACCGATCTGGGTGCCCGAGTCCTCCCGGCCGGACTCATCTCCGGACTCGCCGGTGGCGGGCGCGGTGCAGCCGGCGAGCAGCAGCAGGGTCGTCAGGGTGCGGAACATCAGGAACCTCCGTCTCCGTGCACGGATCCAATCACGCGCTCCGGCGACCCGCTCCAGTGTTGGATCGCACTTTCTGGGGGCATGATCCGCCCAAGAATGTGCGATTCGTCTATAGTGAGGGCATGGACCACGACCTGCTCGCTGCCCAGGTGCTCCGTGCCCTGCGGGCTCATCGCTCCCAGGTCCAGCTCGCCCGGCGCCTCGGCTACCGCTCCAACGTGCCCGCCAGCTGGGAGGCTGGTCGCAGCGCCCCGCCCGCCACCACGTTCTTCGCCGCGTGCGACCGCCTGCGCCTGGCCTACCGTCCTGCGCTCGCCGCCTTCTTCGCCGACGACGCGCCGTTCCTCGACGAGCTTCCGGCCGCCGATGCCGTCGCAGCCCTGGTCGTACGTCTGCGCGGCACCCGCTCCACGGTGGAGCTCGCCGCCCGGACCGGCCTGTCCCGCCACGCTCTCGGCCGCTGGCAGCGCGGCCAGGCCGAGCCCCGCCTCCCGGAGCTGCTCCTCCTCGTCGATCGTGGCACCGGCAGGCTCCCCGACTTCGTCGCCTGCTTCGTCGATCCCGCCGTGGTGCCGATCCTGGCCGAGGAGTGGCGCCGCCTGCTCGCCGGACGCGCGCTCCTGGTCCGCAGTCCGTGGGTCCAGCCGGTGCTCCTCGCCCTCGAGCTCGCCGACTACCAGGCCACCCCGCGCCACGACGACGCCTGGCTCGCCAGCCGCCTCGATCTGCCCGTCGAGCAGGTGACCGACGCTCTCGCCGCCCTGGCGGACACCGAGCAGATCACCTGGACCGGCACCCACTGGGCGCTCTTCCAGGTGCGCACCATCGACACCCGCCGCGACGCCGCGGGGGTGCTGCAGATGCGCGCGTGGTTCGCCGGGCAGGCGCTCGACCGCCTGCGCGCCGATCAGCCCGACGCCCTGTTCAGCCAGAACCTGTTCACCCTGTCCGAGGCCGACCTCGCTCGCCTGCGGGCCCTGCACGTCCGCCACTTCCGGGAGGTCCAGGCGCTGGTTGCCCAGAGCGAGCCCGGCGAGCGCATCGTCCTGCTCCAGCGCTCAGTGATTCCCTGGGACCGCCGTCCCGAGCGCGGCCCGTGACTCGGCGATGGTCCGGGCCAGCTCGCTACGGGGTCCGCAGCCGATGGTCCGGGCGAGCTCCTCCGCCTCGGCGAGGTCACGCTCCGCGTCGGCCCTGTCCCGCCCGTCGAGCCCCGCCCGCGCGGCCA
>CALATR010001157.1 GCA_937891875.1 uncultured Pseudomonadota bacterium
CCACCGTCACCAACGCCACCAGCTGGGCGGGCTCCATGCGCAGCAGCATCTCGGTCCACGTGTTCCCGTGAGCCTGCGCTTCGTCGCCGTGTTCGCCGGGTGTGTGCCTGTCACGACCCTCGGCCCAGGGGTCGACGCGCTGACGCCGCCCGCGGACCATGTCGACGTGAGCGGCGGTGCGCTCGTCGACGGCGGCGGCATCGTCGGCACGGGCGCCCAGGCGGACGTGGCCTTCTCCGAGCGCGTCGCGCTGCACGGCTCCTTCGGCATCGAGACCTCCGACAACCCGAGCTCGTTGACGCGCCTGACCACGCGGGTCCGGGTGACCGACGACGGGTCGCCGGTCGCGGTCGCGGTGCTCGCCGGCCCCAGCCTGAGCACCTGGGTCGGCCACGTCGACGGGGATGGCGACGGCGTCTTCGAGCCCGAGCTGAACACCGCCCTGGGAGGCCGGCTCGGCGCGGTGGTGACGGTCCCGATCGAGCGCTGGCGACTCGGCGCGGCCTTCGTGGTGGGCGACGCCTGGTACCTGCCGTCGGGCAACCGCAGCGCGACCCACTTCGTCATGGTGGCGAACGGCCGGGTCTACATGAGCGAGCAGATCTACCTGGCCGCAGAGGGAGGGGTGCTGCGCTACTTCGGCGAGGGGACCAGCTTCACGCCCGGGGTGACCTTGCGCATCGGCGGCGACGTCTACCTGCGCCGAGACGGCCGGACCGCCCGCTTCGGCACCGCACCGGAAGAAGCGGGCGACTGACGCCCCACCTCGGCTATCCTGGCCCTGCAAGAGACCCACTCGCCGTCGGTGGGAACCAGGAGCAGCCTCATGATCCGCCACTCCACGCGCCCCGCGCTCCCCGCGCTGTGCGTGCTCGTCGCCCTGTCCGCCTGTGCCGGCCCCGACAGCGGCATCGACGACCCCTTCGACGTCGTCGTCGGCCCCTACGAGGCCACCATCCGGCGCACTGCCTACGGCATCCCCCACATCGTCGCCGACGACGCCGCCAGCCTCGCGTATGGCACCGGGTACGCCTTCGCCGAGGACCACGTCTGCACCCTGGCCGATCAGATGGTCAAGGTCCGCAGCGAGCGCGCCCGCTACTTCGGCCGCGGCGCCGAGGACGAGCACCTCAACAGCGACATCGCCTGGAAGGTCATCGGGGTGATGCAGGACGCCGAGGCCCGCTGGTTCGACCTCGACGAGGAGCTGCGCGGGGCGCTGGTCGGCTACACCGCCGGCTACAACCAGTACCTGGCCGACGTCGGCCCCGCCGGACTGCCCGCCCCGTGCCGCAACGCCGAGTGGGTCAAGCCGATCACCCACATCGACCTGCTGGCGTTCTACCTGCATCTTGGCCAATTCGGCTCCGGCTTCAACCTCATCGACTTCATCGCGACCGCCACCCCGCCGGGCCAGAACCGCCGCCTGCCGCCCCCCACCCTCGAGGACCTGCAGCAGGCCATCCGCCCCGACGGCGGCAGCAACGGCCTCGCGCTGGGCGGGGATCTCACCACGTCCGGCCGCGGCATGGTCGTCTCCAACTCCCACTTCGAGGCCGAGGGCGAGCGCCGCTGGTGGGAGCTGCACCAGACCATCCCCGGGGAGCTCGACGTGTACGGGGTCGCGCTGACCGGCGTGCCCCTGGTCAACATGGGCTTCAACCGCGACGTCGCCTGGACCCACACCGTCTCGACCACGCCGCGCTTCATCATCTACCAGCTCGAGCTCGACTCCACGAACCCCACCCGGTACCGCTACGACGGCGCCTGGCGCGCGATGGACGAGGAGATCGTCAGCATCGAGGTCCTGCAGGAGGACGGCAGCCTGAAGACCTACGAGCAGACCACCTACCACACCGTCTACGGCCCCATGCTCGACGCGCCCATCGTCGGCTGGACCCCGTCGCTCGGCTTCACCTACCAGGACATCAACCTCGGCAACACCGAGATGATCCCCGCGTGGTGGGGCATGAACCGGGCGACGTCCCTGGACGAGCTGGAGGCGGCCCAGTCCCGCCAGGGCATCCCCTGGGTGCACACCATCGCCGCCAGCCGCGAAGGAGAGGCGTACTACGCCGACTCTGCGGCGGCACCCAACCTCACCGACGACGCCTTCCAGGCCTTCCTCGACCTCGTGGACAGCGACTTCCTGGTGCGCCAGTTCCGCAACCAGGGCGCGTGGGTGATGGACGGCGGAGACCCCGGCAACCGCTGGGTCGACGAGGGCACCGCCATCCCCTACGCCGTGCCCGCCGCCGACTACCCGCGCCTGCGAAACCAGACGTTCGTCACCAACTCCAACGAGAACTTCTGGCTGGCCAACCACGAGCAGCCGCTCACCGGCTACCCGCCCATCTACGGCGAGGTCGACGTGCCCCGGCAGGGCCGCACCAAGATGGGCCAGCGCCTGCTCGCCGGGCTCGACCCGGACGCCGATCCCGGTCCCGACGGCACCTTCGACGCGGCCGAGCTGGAGGCGGCGATCCTGTCCTACCCGGCCCACCACGCCGACGTGCTCAAGGACCCGCTGGTCGCCCGCTGCGAGGCCGCCGGCTCGGTCACCGTGCGCCACAAGGGCGAGGATCGGGTCGTCGATCTGACCGAGGCCTGCGCCGTGCTCGATGCCTGGGACGGCAGCCTGCGCGTCGACGCCCGCGGCGCCCACCTCTTCCGCGAGTGGATCGCGTCCGGCCAGTTCGAGCTCGGCTACCTGTCGACCTTCGTGCACGCGGGCGACTTCGACCAGAAGGGCAAGGTCTTCGCCGACGACTTCGATCCCAGCAACCCCATCACGACGCCGTCTGTGCTGGCGGAGCACAACGGCGAGGGCCCCGATCCCATCGTCGTCGCCCTGGGCAAGGCGGTGCTGACCCTCGAGGACGTCGGCGTCGCGCTCGACGCGAGGCTCGGCGACCTGCAGTACCGGGAGAAGTTCGGCGAGCGCACCCCGTGCCCGGGCGGCAAGGAGCTCGAAGGCAGCCTGCTCATCGCCGACTGGCGCACCTCCAACTCGACCCTGCTGCCGAGGGAGCACACCCCCCGCGCAGAGTGGCACAACGAGGTGAGCGAGCTGACCGTCGACGGCGAGTACCCGATCTCCGGCGGCGACTCCTGGGTCAGCGTGCTCACCTGGGACGAGGACGGCCCCAGCGGCCGCGGCGTGCTGGTCTACAGCAACTCCGCCGACCCCGACTCCCCCCACGCCAACGACCAGGCGGCGCTGCACGGCAGCGGTCAGCTGCGGCCGATCCTGTTCGATGAAGCAGACATCCTGGCCGACCCAGAGCTGGTCGAGAAGACGATCTCGCTGGACGAGCAGGACTGAGACCCACAGACCGTTCGGGAGGGGGGAGCGTGCACCGCGTCACCGCCATCACGTCGGTCCTGGCTCTCGGCGCGTGCACGCCCCTGGCCGCGCCGATCCTCGGCGTGGACGCGATGGTTCCGGCGGAGCACCACGCCGAGCTCTCCGCGGGGGTCGTGGCCGGCACCGACAAGCTCACCGGCGTGTTCGCCCAGGGGGACTTCGCCCTGTCCGAGCGGGTCGCGTTCGCCGGGGGCTTCGGCACCGACACCAACCTGCAGGGCGTGCTGGCACGCGGGCTGTTCCGAGTGCGCCTGGACGGTGAGCGATCCCCCGTCGCCGCGGCCCTCATCGCGGGCCCCAGCGCCAACCTGTGGACCGAAGTCAGCAACGAGCGGACCGTCGTCAGGGCCCTGCCGGGCATGCAGCTGGGCTTCGCCACCACCCTGGGACGGGAGGGGTGGCGCCTCGGCGTCGGCGGGCTCGCGGTGATCCACCCCAGCGGAGGCACCCAGTTCACGGGCGCAGCCCAGGCTCGGACCCCGCTCAACGACGACCTCTTCCTCGCCGGCGAGCTCGCGGTGACCGCGCTGCCCGCCCCCGGCAACACCGACGTCTACCAGGGCGCGATGATCCGCTTCGGAGGCCGCTTCCGCTTCAAGCCGAAGCCCGTGTACAAGGACGACCCCGAGGCGCGGCGCGGCTGGGACTCGCGGTGAGGGCTCACCCGTGCGCGGCGGCGTCCTGCAGGTCGTCCACCTGGTGCGGCAGGGGCGCGTCCGCGGGCACTTCCTGGGCCTCGGGCAGGGTCGAGCCGATGAAGGTGCGCAGGATGTCCATCTGCCTGCGCCCGAACGAGCGCCCGACCAGGTCCACGCCACAGGCGATGGCCTGCGCGAAGCCCGCGCCGATGGCGACCCACAGCCCCCACGGGCTCTCCCCCATGACGAACTGCACGTAGCCGAGCACGGACCCGACGATGAACACCACCACCCAGGTGGCGTAGATGAAGACGAACAGCGTCCACAGGTTCGGGTGCGGGCCGAAGTGGCCGCGCAGGCGGGTGCCGCCCTTCCAGGTGTGCGCCTCGAGCGAGACCCACGGGCTGAAGACGTGGCGGGCCTCGCCGGCGAGCACCAGCGACAGCTCCTTGTTGCCGACGCTGCCCTCGCAGGTGCACATGCCGGTGTCGAGGCACTGCCGGAAGCGGTCGAGGACCTCGTCCGGCGGGGCTTGGACTTCGATGTCGACGAGTGGGCGGGCGCGCATGGACCGAGTGTAGACACGGTGGAGAACGCCGGTCGACGGGGAAGATCGCACACTCCCCGATGATGCCCACCCTCACGCAACCTGCGACGATGGGTTGCACCGGCCCGCCTTTCGGGCGACACGCAGGTCCCGTCCCGGAGTCCCGATGCCGCGCCTGGCCTTCGCCCGCATCCAGCAGGAATCGAACGCGCTCTCCCCGGTCACCTCGACCCTGGAGGACTTCGAGCGCGCCCACTACGTGCACGGCGAGGAGCTGCTCCGCCGCTGCCAGCGCGGCGAGCGCGAGGTCGACGGCTTCGTGAAGAACGCCGAGCTGTCGGGCTTCGTGCAGGCGGTGCAGGACCACGGCGGCATCGAGCTGGTGCCCCTCTTCGGCGCGTGGGCGATCACCGGCGGCCCCCTCGCCCGGGACGCGTTCGAGCACTTCCGGGAGCAGCTCCTGGCCGGTCTGCAGGAGCAGCTCGACGGCGACGGGCTCGACGGGGTGTTCCTCGCCATCCACGGCGGCCTGTGCGTGCGCGGCCTCGACGACCCCGAGGGACGGCTGCTCGAGGACGTGCGCGCGCTGGTCGGCCCGGACGTGCCGCTGGCGGTCAGCATGGACCTGCACGCCAACCTGACCGTGCGCAAGACCGACGGGAACACCTTGATCTTCGCCTACCGCACCAACCCCCACCGCGACCACCGGCGGGTGGGTCGGCGCGCCGGTGAGGTGCTGTGCCGCACGGTCACGGGCCAGGTGAAGCCGGTCACGACGTGGCGCACCCTGCCGCTCGTGCTGGGCGGGGGCACGACCATGGACTTCCTGCAGCCGATGCGCCCGATCTACCGCTGGATGCGCAAGATGGAGCGCGACCCGCGGGTGCTCTACATGAGCCTGTTCAACTGCCACCTGTGGCTCGACGATCCCGAGCTGGGCTGGGCGACCCACGTCATCACCGACGGCGACCCCGAGCTTGCCGACCGGCTCGCGGAGGAGCTCGCCGACAAGGCCTGGGCGGTGCGCCACCAGCAGCCCCCCGAGTTCCCCAGTGCCAGCGAGGCCATCCAGCAGGCCCGGGACGCGCGCCTGCGCCGCAAGCTGGGCACGGTCTGCATGTCGGACGCGTCCGACATGGTGGGCGCCGGCGGGACCGGCGAGAACACCGCCTTGCTCCTTGCGTTTCTCGAGGAGGGTTCCGACCTCGACGTGCTGCTCCCCCTGCGCGATCCG
>CALATR010001158.1 GCA_937891875.1 uncultured Pseudomonadota bacterium
ACCCACGTTCAGCAGGTCGAGGTCGGACACCACCCGGGAGCCGTCGTCCTGCTCGGCGAGCCACGCCCCGTCGAGCCGCGGGACCAGCACGGCCTGGGGATCCTCTACGCCAGGCAGGGCGAGCAGGCCGTCGACCGCCTCCACCGCTCGACCGTCCCCCACCCGCACCGCCCGCGCGCCGGGAGGCCTGCCGTCGGTGAACACGAAGCGGGCGGTGGGCCCGAAGCGTAGCTCCGCGCCGACCTCGAGCCGCACGTCCTGCCCGCCCTCGAGCCGCTCACCGCCGACGGACGTGCCGTTGCGGGAGCCGAGGTCCCGCACCCACCACGCCCCGTCCTGCCAGGTGATGACCGCGTGCTCTCCCGACACCGAGCGATCCGCCAGGCACAGCTGGCACGCCGAGCTGCGACCGATCAGGTGTCGGGCATGGAGCGTGATCGGCGACGCGTTCGTGGTGTGGAGGTCGAGCAGGGTCCCCATGCGCCGCATGGTAGCCGAACGCGGTCGGCCCGCCGCCGGCAGGTCCACGAGGGACTGCCGGGGCGGGCCGGGAGATGCGGCCGTGACGGCCTACAGGAAGCGACCGGTGATGGAGCCGCACCAGCCGGGGGCGACGACGTCACCCACGGTGTAGTAGGGCGCGCAGTGGCCGGACGGGTGGGCGTCGGGGTGCCAGTGGATGGTGCCAGCACCACCGCCCATGCCGCACTCGCCCCACTGCAGGCCGCTGTAGCCGCCGGGGATGATGCAGCAGTTGCCCTCGCCGAAGTGGGACTCACAGGCCTTCTCGGCGCGCTGGTCGATGGTGTCGGTCGACTCGTAGCAGTACAGCATGCCGGTGCCGGCGCCGTTGTTGAAGGTGAGCGGGCCGCCGCTGGGGTTGCCGCAGTTGGCCACGGTGACGGCGGTCGAGGTGACCGACGGGCCGTCCACGGTGCCGTCGTTGGTGGTGACGGTACAGGCCCACACGTCGCCAACCGTGGTGTCGACGGCGTCGATGGAGTCGCCGGCGAGGGTCGTCGTGTACGTGCTGCCGGTCCAGGGCGAGCCGTCGAGGGTCCAGGTGACGGTGTAGGTGATCGAGTCACCATCGGCGTCGGTGGCCGCGGTCGGCACGGTGCACTGGAAGTCCTCGTCGAACAGCGGGGCCGCGGGGTCGATGACCGCGCTGGCGGCCGTGGGCGCGCTGTTGGAGACGGTGACGGCGGCGGACGTGAACGTGTCGGAGTCGGTGCCGTCGGTCACGGTGAGGCTGAAGTGCACCGCCTCGCCCTTGCTGAAGTAGCTCGCGTCCAGGCTGGTGCCGGTCGCGACCTCGCCGCCGTCCACGTACCAGGTGACCGTGCCGGAGAGGCCGTCACCATCGGCGTCGCTGGCCGAGTAGGACGCGCTGGCGGTGGTGGTCGTGTACAGCACGCCGGGGCTCATGCTCGCCGAGTCGATGCTGGGCGCGGAGTTGCCGACGGTGGCGACCGAGGAGGCCTGGGACGCGCCGGACTCGCTGCCGTCGTGCGGGGTGACGACGACCGCGATGGTGTCGCCCTTTCCGAACATGGTGGCGCCGTCCAGGGTCGAGGTCAGCGCGGTGGTGGTGTCGACGTACACCTCGGTGCCGTTGACGCTCCACGAATACGACAGGGTGACCGTGTCGCCATCGGCGTCGTCCACGCCACTGGCGGTCGCAGTGACGACGTCATCGGTGAGCGGGGCCAGGGTGTCGAGGGAGACCGAGGCCAGCTCGGGCTTGCTGTTGACGATCACGACCGCCGCGGAGGACACCGCGGTGCCGACGCCGCCGAGCTCGCGGTCGTTCGGGGTCAGCTCGCAGACGACGCTGTCGCCCTTGCCGAAGAAGGAGGGGTCCAGGGTCGCGGTGGTGGCCACGGTGGTGCCGTTGACCGACCAGGACACGTCGTAGCTCTCGGAGTCGCCGTCGGCGTCGCTCCAGCCGGCGCCGACGCAGCTGGCGGTCGTGCTCTCGGACAGGACGGACGGCGAGATGCTCGCGCTGTCGACGCTGGGCACCGAGTTGCCGACGGTCATCGCGGCGGAGGTGAGCCTGGCGCTCGACTCGGTGCCGTCGGAGACGACCACGGAGACCTGAACGACCTCGCCACGCTCGAAGGCGGACGCGCCGTCCAGGGAGGAGCCGCTGCCGGCGAAGACGCCGTCGACGGTCCAGTTGTAGGTCGCGGTGATGCTGTCGCCGTCGGCATCCTCGGCCACGTAGCTCACCTCGATGACCGAGTCGGTCTTCAGGTCGGCGGAGGGCGTGGTGGCGATGCTGTTGAGCACCGGGGCGGTGTTGACCACGGTGACGGCGGCGCTGACGACCTGGCCGCCCGCGTCGGCGTCATCGCTGGGGGTCACCTTGACCACGATGGAGTCGCCCTTGGCGAAGGACTCGGAGCCCAGCGTGGACGCGGTGCTGACCACCGAGCCGTTGACCTCCCAGCTGTACGCGTAGCTGACGGCGTCGCCGTCGATGTCGACGGTGGAGCCGAGCACGGCGCTGAGGGTGTCGCCCTCCTTGGGGCTGGCGATGTCGATGCTCACGCCCGACAGCACCGGGGCGGTGTTGCCGATCTCGACGGAGGCGGCGACGACGGCATCACCCTCGGCCTCGCCATCGAAGGGCACGACGCTGCAGGAGAGGATGTCACCGCGGCTGAAGGCGGAGCCATCCAGCGTCACGCCCTCGCGGGGAGAGCCGTTGACGGTCCAGGAGATGATCGCCTGCTCGGCGTCACCATCGACGTCCGACCAGCCGCTGGGGACGCAGCTCGCGGTGCTGTCCTCGAACAGGCCGGTGGGCTCGATCTGGGCGCCAACGTAGGACGGGGCGGTGTTGACGACCGCGACCGCCTCGGAGGTGACGACCTCGCTGTCGACGAAGCCGTCGTTGACGTAGACGCTGACCGTGACGGAGTCGCCCTTGGCGGTCAGCTCGGCGGGCAGGGTGTCGCCGGCGTGCTCGATGGCCTCGCCGTCGATCGACCACACGAAGGTGGTGGTGATCGCGTCGCCGTCGGCATCGTCAGCGACCACGGACGCGACGATCGCGTCGACGGTGGTGGCCTCGGCGGGAGCCAGCTGGACCGACTGCACGACCGGGCGGACGTTCTCGACGCTGACGGACGCGGCGGCCACCTCGGAGGTGGTCTCGCCGTCGTCGGCGGTCACGCGCACCTCCCAGACCTCGCCCTTGGTGGTCTCGGACGCGGGGACGGTCGCCTCGGTGAGGCCGGTCTTCTCGCCATCGCGGAACCAGGTGTAGGACAGGGTGACCTCGTCGCCGTCGACATCGGAGCCCGAGGCGGTGGCGACCAGGTCCTCGGTGCTGTCCGGGGCGATCGGCGCGACGCTGACCTCGGCGACCGGGGCGGTGTTCACGATGGCGATCTCGGCGCTGACGGACTCGCCGCTGATCTTGTCATCCCAGGGGGTGACGGTGGCGGTCCAGACCTCGCCCTTCGCAGTTCGCTCGGCGGGCACGGTGAACGCGTCGGCCAGATCGTCGACCGGCTCACCGTTGCGGGCCCAGGCCACGGTGTAGGTGACCACGTCATTCTTGTTCTCGTCCACCGCCTCCTTGGCCAGCTCCAGGACGAGATCGTCGGACGTGGTGGGGGCATCGGGACCGAGCGCCAGCTCGGTGCCGAAGGGCGCCTGGTTGCAGGCGGCGAGGGCAAGAAGGACGACCGGCGAGACGAAACGAGACATGCGCACTCCATGGCAGACCTGTGGGTCTTCGGATCCAGTCGGAATCCATGAAGGTGCGCGGGTGGAAATTTGTTCAGTTCACCCCGCCCCACAGGACGATGCCCCTGTGGTAGGCCACGCCGCTGCGGGTGATCCCACGGCCCGCGACCAGGTAGTCACAGGTGGAGGAGCTGAGCGGGGTCGCCGCAGTCATGAGCGCCGAGAGGACCGCGGCAGGTGGGTCCTCGGGTGCGCCGTGCTGGTTGATCGAGCCGAGGCTGGGCGGGCGGGCGTCGGACTCGCCGAGCTCGGTCATGACCTCGACGAAGCCCTGCTGCACGTTGGCGGCGTCCGGGCTCGAGCCCTCCCGCTGCAGGGCGCAGTACAGCGCGAAGGTGACCTCCGGGCTCACCTCGGTCGGGACGAGCTCGCCGAACTCCGTGTCCCCGCTGGGGCCCGCGCAGGTTCCTCCGACCGCCCGGACCTCGTTCACCGCCTCGATGAACCCCCGCCGAAACGCAGCCTGCTCCTCGGTTTCTTGCGGGACCACGCCAAACGGGCACATCCCGGCGAAGTCCTCCGGCCGGTAGATCCGCGCGTCGAGCGGAGCGTCGGTGTCATCGGTGCCATCGGTGCCGTCACCCGAGCAGGCAGCGAGCGTGCCGACGGCGAGGAGGAGGGCGAGTGGGCGGGGGATCCTGGGAGACATCATCACCTCGGAGCGCAGCAGGAGCACGGCAGCTGCCGGGGCGTTCGTCGAGCGAGGGCAGGATCTGACGAGGGCTCGTCGACCACCTGCTTCCGTCCGATCAGCGCGTGACCACGTGAGCTCCCGGGCCGACGTCGGCGAGCACCTGCTCCGAGCCGTCCGGCCAGACGACGCGCACCTCGTGCAGCGCGTCCCGATCGTCGCCCAGCCCGATCCGGACCCGGGGGGGCACCTGGGAGAGGAAGGCCATGTTGCGGTGGATGTCGTGGCGGACGGACGGCCCGTCCGGGTCGGCCTGGATCCACACCTGCGCGCCGAGCGCCTCGGGGTTGGGCCCCCCCTGGGACAGGCGGATCGTCACCCGCCCCCGACCCGCCGGCAGGTCGTTGCGCAGCAGGGTGGGCGGGCCCACGTTGTTGACGACAAGCACGTCCTCGTCGCCGTCGTTCTCCAGGTCGAACGCCACGATCGCCCGCCCCTGCCCGGTGTGGTCGAGTCCAGCCCGCGAGGCGACGTCGGTGAACACGCCCGAGGGAGTGTCCCGGCGGAAGAGGCGCGTCGGGTCGTCGAGGAAGGGCCGGAAGATGTGGGCGGCGCCCGGCCCGGCGTCGTAGCCGTTGGTGATGGTCAGGTCGCGCACGCCGTCGAGGTCGAGATCGGCGACCGCGATGCCCCAGGCCCACCCGGCGTCGACCAGGCCCAGCGCCTCGGCGCCGTTGTCGAAGGTGCCGTCCCCGCGGGCCAGGTAGGCCATGTTGCCCAGGTGCGGACGACCTGGCTCGAGGTCGTCGCGGCTGTCGAACACGGAGGTGACCAGCCAGTCGAGATCCCCGTCGGCGTCGAGGTCCATGACCACGCTCCCCATGCCGGCCTCGACGGTGTGCACCCTGGCGTCCTCGCTGCCCTCGGCGAAGGCACCGTCGGGCTCGCCCCACAGCAGGGCGTTGGTCCCGAAGTCCGCCGCTGTCGGCAGGTCGGGGACGCCATCCTCGTCGAGGTCGACCACGGCCGGCGTGAAGCCGTAGTGGATGTCGGGCAGGGGCAGCGCCTCCGGGGCGTACGTGCCGTCGGCGCCGCGCCTCCAGACCACGGTCCCGAAGCCGAGGCCGTCTGGGGTCTTGTCGCTCCACGCCGCCATCGCCAGGTCCAGATCCCCGTCGAGGTCGACGTCGCCGACCGAGATCCCCCAGACCAGCGCGCACGCGTCCGCCGGCCGCTCCCAGCGCAGGCCCAGCGCCCGGGTCCGATCCTCGAAGGTGCCGTCGGAACGCTGCACATACGCACCCAGGGGCTCTCCGATCAGCCGCCCGACCACGAGGTCCAGCCGGCCGTCGAGGTCCAGGTCGACGAACGCCGCCGAGCTGCTGAACGGACCCTCGGGCAGGCCCGACCGGGCGGTGACGTCGGCGAAGGTGCCGTCCCCCTGGTTGCGGTAGAGGTGGTCGGGGCCGTCGACCACCGGGAAGAAGAGGTCGTCGAGCCCGTCGCCATCGAAGTCCGCGACCGAGACGGCGCCCGAGGAGAAGTCACCCTCGGTGCAGCGCACATCCTCCGGGGCGTCGGCGCGGTGGGCGTGGGTCAGGCCGGCGGCGGCGGTGATCTCGGTGAAGTGCAGACCCGCGAGCGCGGTGTCCGGGTCGGTGTCGCCCTCCGTGTCGCTGTCGCTGTCGCTGTCGCTGTCGCTGTCGCTGTCGCTGTCGCTGTCGCTGTCGCTGTCGCTTTCGCTGTCGCTGTCCGCACCTGGGGGGTCCTCGCTCGGGGGCGTCAGGCACGCTGTCGACACGCCGATCGCGAGCAACAACACCCCCTGCGACAACCGGCCCATGACAACTCCTTGACAGGTCAGCCAGGATGCCAGACCGGCATTGACCGGTCAAGGGTCCGGCGAGACCAGCTGGCTGTCGTCGTCGGTCCTGCTGGCCCGCTGACGCTGCACGATCCGCACCGGCACCTCACGCGGACGCGGTCCGCCCAGGGAGCAGGTCAGCCTCGATCGCCACAGGGGCTCGTCGTACTCGAGCGTCAGCACGCCGTCCTCGACCGCACAGCTGCCGCCCTCCATCACGCCGGTCGCGTCAGGCCAGCCGGGCGCTGCGAAGACCGCGGTGCGCGCAGGCTCGAGGAAGAGCGGTCCCCGGGCCCGCACGACGACCACACCGTCGGAAGGGTCGTCCGCGGGGTCGTGGCCCGGCTGGAACGTCGCCTTGAGGGTGTGGCCGTTGCCCTCGCAGACGATGGCACCCAGGCGCTCGGGCCACGGTGCGGTCGGCGCGACCTCCAGGCACAGCTCGGTGTGCTCCTCGGTGGAGGAACAGGTGATGGTGAGCCCGTTCTCGTCGAGCACGGTGTCCGGCGTCTGCAGGGTCGGCGCGACCTGGAAGCAGATGGGATCGTCGCCGGGAGGCCGCGCGGACGGGAAGGGCAGCTTGACGACGACCAGGCTGTCCAGATCCCCCTCCTCGGGAGGGTGGGCCAGCGCGGTCGACAGCAGGATCAGCAGGGTGAACATGCTCTGTTGGAGACGCTCGGGCCTGGAGTGTGAAGGTGGGTGGGGCCGAGGTTCGGCGGCTGGCGGAGTACCGGAGCGGCCCACGTGGTCCGACTCCCCCAGGGTCGGCGGCTGACGAAGCACCGCTCGGCACAGAGGCACCGAGGCGCAGAGGGCTTGGGCGATCTGCCGCGGGTGGATCGTTGGTGGCGGGCTCGAGTGGATGCTGGCCGCGGGAGGGTGTCCAGAGGTCTGGCGCTGGGGGCCTGTCGACCGCGGAGCGGGCTGCATCGTCCTCTGGCTGCGGCTGGGCGATCGGGACCGACAAAACTCGATTCCATCCATGGAAGGATGTGATTGGGCCGCAGATGCTCTCTCCCCCACGCGATCCGGTTCCTCTAAACGCTTGGTTCATCCAAAGAAATCGCGCGTCGGGTGAGCGGCGGCCCGATGGGGGCTGGGTGATCTGCGCGCGTCGAACCGCACCCTCACCACGAAGGCACGGAG
>CALATR010001159.1 GCA_937891875.1 uncultured Pseudomonadota bacterium
CGAGGTCGAGACCCCCATCCTGACCCGCTCCACCCCCGAAGGCGCCCGCGACTACCTGGTGCCCTCCCGGGTGCACAAGGGTCATTGGTACGCGCTGCCGCAGAGTCCCCAGATCTTCAAGCAGATCCTGATGGTCGGCGGTACCGATCGCTACTTCCAGATCTGCAAGTGCTTCCGCGACGAGGACCTCCGGGTCGACCGCCAGCCGGAGTTCACCCAGATCGACGTGGAGCTGTCCTTCTGCACCCGCGACATGGTGCTGGACGTGGCCGAGGGCGTGGTCGAGGCGCTGTGGCAGGCGGTCCTGGGCCAGGGGATCGGCGACGTCGAGCGCATGACCTTCGCCGACGCCATCCGCCGCTTCGGCGTGGACGCGCCCGACCTCCGCTTCGGCATGGAGCTGGTGGAGCTGGACGCGCTCCTGGCCGGTAGCACCTTCCCGCCCATCGCCAATGCAGTCGGCAGCGGGATCCTCAAGGGCTTCACCGTCAAGGGCGCAGCGGGCGACACCTCGCGCAAGGTGCTCGACGCCTGGACCGGCTTCGTCCGCAACTACGGCATGGGCGGCCTGCTCTGGGGCAAGGTCCAGCCGGACGGCTCGCTCTCCGGGCCCGCCGCGAAGGCCCCGACCGACGACGCCAACCGCGACGCGCTGCTCGCCGCGATGGGTGCGGAGGCTGGCGACCTGATCCTCATCGGCGCGGGCCCGGCCAGCAAGGTCAACCCGGGCCTTGGCAAGCTGCGGGTGCACGTCGCCAAGGAGCGCGACCTGATCCCGCAGGGCGTCTACAAGTTCTGCTGGGTCCTCGACTTCCCGATGTTCGAGCAGGACGAGGACAGCGGCGAGTGGCACGCCGCCCACCACCCGTTCACGATGCCCAAGGCCGAGCACCTGTCCCTGCTCGAGCAGGGCGAGCTGGGCGGGGTCAGCTCCGAGGCGTACGACATGGTCTGCAACGGCAGCGAGCTGCTGTCGGGCTCCATCCGTATCCACCGCGAGGACATCCAGAGCCGCGTGTTCGCCTCCATGGGCATCGCCGCGGACGAGGCCCAGGCCCGCTTCGGCTTCCTGCTGGACGCGCTCCGCCACGGCGCCCCGCCCCACGGCGGCTTCGCCTTCGGCTTCGACCGGCTGGTGATGATCCTGACCAACTCGCCGTCCATCCGCGACGTCATCGCCTTCCCCAAGACGACCAGCGCCCAGGACCTCATGAGCGAGGCCCCGAGCCCGGTCGGCAAGAAGGAGCTCGACGAGCTCTACGTCCGGAACTTCGAGTGAGCCGCGCGGGCCGGTGCCTCTGCGGGGCGGTCTCCTTCGAGGCCGCGCAGGTCCCTGAGCACTTCGGGGTCTGCCACTGCGAGATGTGCCGGCGCTGGGCGGGCTCGGCCCTGTTCGGCGTGACCATCGAGGCCGCGGACATGACCGTGCACGGCCAGGAGCACGTGCGCACCATCCAGTCGTCCGCCTGGGCCGAGCGCGCCTGGTGCGACCGCTGCGGCTCGGGCCTGTGGTACCGGATCACCCAGGAGGGAGGCCCGGGATTCGGCAACTACGAGGTGCCGATCGGCCTGTTCGACGACCCGGCCGGGCTGACGCTGAACCGCGAGATCTTCATCGACGAGAAGCCGGACGGCTACACCATCGCCGGGAACCACGAGCGGCTGACCCGGGTCGAGGTGATGAAGCTGTACGGGGTCGACCTGGACTAGCAGCCGGCTAGGGTCTCCGGGGGAAACCCACGAGGGAGGCTCGAATGTGGCTGTGGATCGCCCAGGCGGCGCTCGCGACGACCCTCACCGTGCCGGCGGGCACCACGGTGTCCGGCGAGCCGACCGCGGTCCGGCCTCCCCTGTGCGCTCCCCAGGTCGCGACCGACGAGCTCGCCTGCCGGACCACCGGCGGGTGGGTGCGCCTGGTCCACGACTCGGGCCACGAGGAGCTGTGGCTCCACCCCGACTGGGACGTCCGCCTGCTGGAGGACGGACGCGCCGAGGGCTCCGGTGCAGACGGGATCCGCGCCCAGCGGGAGGTGCGCCGGTGGGTGGCGAGTCAGCAGCCCGACTCCATCGCGTCCGCGCGCAAGCTGGCCCGGCAGCTGCGTGGTCGGGTCGACGCGCTGCAGACGACGCCCGAGCTGAAGGCGCGGATCGTCGACCACGGCCTCGCCAGCCTGGCCACGGCGGTCGTCTACAACATCGACTCCAAGGTGCTCTTCGAGGACGAGGACTTCTACCGGGAGCTCGCCGCCGCGCTGCAGTTTCGGGCGGAGATCCTGGAGGTTCCATCCTTCTGGACCTTCGGCTGGTACTACGGGCGCATGTCGGGCGGGGTGACGGCCTTCGGGGTCGAGGAGGCCATGCGCCGGGTGATCGCGCACACCGACGCGATCGGGCGGCACCCGTCGCTGGGCGGGGTGATGGCCTGGGCCATCGAGTCCGCGACCACCGCGGAGGAGCTGCAGGCCCTCGACCGGGCTCTCGCGATGTGGAAGGCCGAGGGCGTGCCGCCGGCGGTGCTCGGCAGCTACATCGCTCAGGCCAGGAGGAAGCAGGCGACCGGCCCGGGCCAGCCTGCGCCCGAGCTGACCGCGCGCGGGGTCGACGGTGCGGACCACAGCCTGACCGAGCTGGAGGGTCCGGTGGTCGTCGACTTCTGGGGCAGCTGGTGCGGACCCTGCATCGCCTCCATCCCCAAGCTCAAGGTCCTGCAGGCCGAGTGGGACGGAAGGATCACTTTCCTCGCGCTGGCGTCGGAGAACGGCGGCACGGCCGCGCGCTGGCGGGCGACCATCAACAAGCATGATTGGAACGACGGTTTCGTGCACTGGATGCACTCGGATGCCGCGATCAACACCCGCTGGTCGGTCGTGAAGTGGCCGTCGTACGTCGTGCTCGACGGGGAGCACAAGATCGTGTCCTACGCGTACAGCGCGGACGAGCTGGGGCCGCTGATCGCGAAGGCGGTGGGAGACGCGGAGTGAGCGAGGAGGCGGTCGGGCCTGACCGGGACGGAAGCGACCGCCTGCGCCAGATCCTGACCCTCGCGCTCGGTGGGCTCGCGCTGCTGGGCTGCCTCGCTATCGCCAGCGAGCTGGTCCGCGAGGTCTGGTTCGTGCTCGCGGCGCAGGCGGACAGCAACGGCATCCAGCCGATGACCCAGGTGGGCCCCTACGTCGTCAACGCCGTCATCGTGCAGCCGACGCTGATCCTGGAGGCGGTGGTCCTGGAGCCGCTCTTCATCGCCAGCCTGATCGGCGTGTGGTCGCTGCACGGCCGGCGCTCGTTCTGGCTCGCGGTGGCGGGACTCGTCGCCTTCAACCTCGCCGCGCTCGGCTTTGTCGGCTTTGCCCACGGGCTCGACGCCGGATGGTCGCGCGGGCACCGGCTGGCCGCCATCCTGGTCCCGGTCATCGGCCTGCCCATCGCAGAGCTGGCGTTGTGGGCCATCTTCAAGCCAGACGAGCGGGCGCGGTACGCGCGGTAGGCGGGGCAGCTACTCGCTCCGGATCAGCCGCAGCTCCAGGCCCTCGACCGCCTGCAGGGTCGCGGTCGCCTCGGGGCTCAGGATCGCGTCGACCAGCTCCAGCACGCCGCGGTGTTCTGCGAGATCGGCGATCACCCCCTGGCTCCGGTCCTCGTTGACGGTCAGGGCCGGCGCGTCGATGGCCTGGATGCGCAGGGTGTGGGCGCGGGCCCTCCCGATGCTGGGGAAGCGGTCCAGGGAGTTGGTGCGCACGGTCAGGCGCGGTCCGCTCCACTGGGCGACGGCCGTGGTGAGCTGCGGGTTCCAGCCGGCCCACAGCACGACCTCGTCTACGTCGACGTCCAGCAGCGCCAGGATGGCGTCGGGCCTGGAAGACGCGCCCAGGGCGTAGTGCAGGCGATCCCCTTGGAACCCCTGAAACTCCCGGGCCACGTGTCCTGGGGTGGACAGGTTCAGCCACAGCTCCTCAGCCGGCGTGCCGGCCAGCGCGCGCGCACACACCGGATCATCCAGGGGACCCAGCTTGAGGATCTTCCCCGACCAGGCTGCGAGCTCCGCACAGGCGCCCTCGGTCGGGCGGCGGCCGTCTGCGGCCAGGTTCAGGGTGTCGCCTTCCTGCTCGGCGACCAGGGATCGGGCCATGGCTGCGGAGATCCGGCTGGCATCGATGCCGCGGACGTTGGCGGCCCACCTGGGCACCGTGGCGGCGACCGCGGGCGGCAGGGGGTGGCGCGGCAGGGTCAGGGTGCGGGCGGTGGAGCCGGAGAGGATGCGCGCGGTCTCCTCGTCGAGCACGACCGGTCCGCGGAGGGTCAGGATCCCGGGGTAGTCCCGGAGCTCGCGCGCGGCGGCGGCGGAGAGCTCCGTGATGCCGCGGAGCTCCACCTCCCGAAGCTGCGACTCCGTCACCGCACGCGCCAGCTCGGCGCGAAGCGGGCCGTGCACACCCAGGATCATCGTGCGAGAACCCAGGTAGGTCGTATCCAGTTGGCCGATCCACTCCGGCTTGGGCTGGACCAGACCGCCGAGATCCAGGCGCATCCGGTCGCACCGGGCCAGGCGGTCCACGTCCGCCGTGGACAGGGTCTCGCGCTCGGCCATCCGGTCGCCGCAGCTGGGTGGGCGCTGGTCCTGCGCCGATGGCGGGGCCGACTTCGGCCGGAAGCGGTCGGCCTGCACGCCGTCCTGCACGGTCTCGAGGTTGGGGAGGTGCACGCTGGACGTACGGAGCGCCAGGAGGGCCTGCGCCTCGGGGAGATCGAGCGAGGTGATGCCCGGCAGGATCAGCGCGCGCGTCCGCAGCGTGGACCGGGCCCGGGCGGCGGCCTC
Source organism: uncultured Pseudomonadota bacterium (assembly GCA_937891875.1). Taxonomy (GTDB): domain Bacteria; phylum Myxococcota_A; class UBA796; order UBA796; genus REDI01. Next base: position 4,814 of record CALATR010001159.1, read on the forward strand.
CCACTCGGGCCCCATCACACTGGACAGGTCGGTCACGTCGGGCAGCACGAAGGTGGCGCCGGCCTGGGGGTGGTCCAGCTGGGCGGTGGCCAGGCTGGTGATCCCGTGCAGGACGACGCGGGGGACCCGGTCCAGCGTCCGGGGTCGCGTGTCGGGCAGCGGGCCGGTCTGCCGCAGGTGGATGTGCACGATCGGTCGGTTGGGGCGGGCGACTCCAGGGCCGGC
>CALATR010001160.1 GCA_937891875.1 uncultured Pseudomonadota bacterium
CGCTCGCCGCGACCTCGGAGGGCACCGGGATGCTGCGGCTGCCGTCCGCCCGGCGCGAGAACCAGGCGATGGCGACCTCGGCCTCGTGCTCGCGGGCGATGACGTAGAGATCGTCGTCGACCCACAGCTCGCGCACGGTCCCGCGGCGCAGGGCCATACTGTCCTGGCGCAGCAGGGCGAGCTCCTGGACGCGGGACAGCAGCTCGCGCTGGGCGGCGGTGTGGTCCGACCAGGGGCGGTCCCGGCGGTTGTCCGGGTCGTTCGCGCCGGCGAGTCCGATCTCGTCGCCGTAGTACAGCAGCGGCACCCCGGGACGGGTCACGACCAGCGCCCAGGCCAGCGCCATGCGGTCGACCAGCCACCCCTGGTCCTCGGCGATCCGGTCTGCCGGGCCGTCTCCGAGCACATCGGCGCACACGCCCCAGCGCGCGCCCCAGTCGGAGCAGCCGGCCAGCTCGGTGGCGAGGCGGGCGACGTCGTGGTTGCCGAAGAATGGCGACATGTTGGCCAGGAACGGCCCATATGCGGCGTCACCGGCCTTGGCCTCTGCGGACAGGGGACGGAAGGATCCGTCGTCGCGGACGGCCTCGCGGATCCGCCAGTAGAGCGGAAAGTCGAACTGACCGTCGAGCTCGTGCTCGGCGACGTAGGCGCGGATGAGATCCTGCTGGCCGGTGCCGGTGAAGGTCTCGCCGACCAGGTAGACGTGGGCGCCGCCCGCGGCGTCGACCCGGTCCTGCAGGGTCAGGGACAGGCGACGCAGGATGACGTGGTCCATGTGCTTGGCGGCATCGACCCGCACACCGTCGAGATCGTAGGTGGTGAGCCACCACCAGACCTCGTCGATCTGGCCCTCGACGGCACCGGGCGCCCGGTACTCGACATCGGGCAGGTAGGGGGCGAAGCGGCAGGTGCGGGGCTTCTCCTCCCAGCCGCAGCCGGGGTCGCCGCACACGCAGGGGTCCTGCAGGTCGAACCAGTCGGGGTGCTCGCTGATCCAGGGGTGGTCCTGGTGCACGTGGTTGAGCACCAGGTCCAGCACGACGCGGATACCGCGGGCGTGGGCCTCGTCGATGACCTCGGCCAGGGCCTGATCGGACGGGATCTCGGTCGTGCCCAGGCGGCCCTCGACCGCGTGCGGAGCTGCGGGCCAGTAGCCGTGGTAGCCGGTGTACTGCTCGCTGGGGACGCTGCCGGGCCAGGCACCGTCGGGATTGTCGGCCAGGGGAGACAGCCAGATCGAGCGCACTCCGAGGTCGTCGAAGAAGCCCTCGCGCAGGGCATCGCGCAGGCCGACGAGGTCGCCGCCGCGGTAGCCGGCTCCCGGCATATGACCTTCGATCGCGGGTTCTGGTGAGGGCCCGCCGTCGCGGAAGCGATCGAGGAAGGCGAAGTAGAGCACGCCGTCGGTCCAGGCGAAGGGCTCGTCCTCGACCCAAGCGGGCAGCCAGACCGGGGTGGCCGCGCGGCCGCCGACATCGCTGGCCTGCACTCGGACGCTGTGCTTGCCCGGGGGCAGCCCGCTCGCCGTGAGCACCAGCCGCCCCTCCGCCTCGAAGGTGATCTCCGCGGCCGCGTCGCCGATGCGAGCCAGCACGGAGTCCCGGTCCAGGGCGTCGCCGTCCTTGCCCCGGGTCCACTGCACCTCGGCCCGCAGGGTGCCGTCCGGGCTCGCCGCGACCTCCAGGGCCTCGAGCTGCGGCTGGGCACAGTCCCCGACCAGGAGCGCGCGGTTCTCGGTGCCGTCGCTCCAGGTGGTGGGCTCGAACGCGGGTGGCTCGCCCTCGTACGTGCCGTCCCAGACGAACTTGTAGCCGTACGTGCCCGGGATCAGCGTGCCGAGGTCCGCGGTGAAGACGCCGTCCCCGTCGGCATCGCGCATGGCCAGGGGCTGCCAGTCGTTGAAGGTGCCGGCGACGGCCGCCTCGGTGACACCGGCGGGCAGCTCGGCCTCGATCAGCGCGCGACAGCTGCGGATGGGAGCGTCGTCCACCGGGGTGTCGGTGTCCGCCGTCTCCAGCCGACCGTCGCAGGCGAGGAGCAGGAGCAGGGGAATGAGCGGCCGCATCGACCCTCCGAGCAGCGGGAATTACTGCGGTCCGTCCCGGTTCTCAAGGACAACGGTGTCCAAGCCGATGGGTATGGCGTAGGAAGTTCCGCTGGCCACCGAGCCCGTCTGGTACCTGACATGCGAGCATTCATCGCTTGAGAGGAGCCGATCGCATGGCTAGAGTGACGGAGGAGGGCGGTCCGGGCGGCTTGAACGGCCCAGTCTGCCGACGCAACGACATCCCGGGCTGTCGCTCGGGCGCACGACGGGAGCAGCGCTCCCAGGAGACGTCATGAACCGATTGATCCCCCTCGTCACCGCGGCTGCGTACACCCTGCTCGCCGCACCCGCCCTGGCGCAGGACTTCAAGTTCTACGACCCCGAGGGCGATGGCGAGCCCAACTACATCATCGGCTACGACGACGTCAGCAGCTACTCGCGCTCGGGCACCGGCTCGCCGACCGTCGTGCACGACGGCACGAAGTACGTGATGTTCTTCGAGAGCCGGCTCTCCGAGGCGTACCTGACCAGCGTCGGTGCGACGGGCAACTACGAGGGCTGCCGCAACAACCCGGATCGGGATCGCGTCGTCTGGGGCATCGGCCGTGCCACGTCCACCGACGGCATCACCTGGACCGCGGACCCCGACCCGGTGTTCATCCCGCAGGAAGGCACCTTCTTCCACTGTCAGGCTGCCCAGCCGAACGTCGTCTACGCAGATGGTACGTTCCACCTCTACTTCAAGGCTCAGCAGGTCTGGGAGCGCCACCTGCCCGAGGGTGGGAGCGCCTGGGGCACCAGCCGCTTCACCGGCATCGGCTACGCTTCGTCGACCGACGGCGAGAACTTCACCGTCAGCGGATCCGATCCCATCCTGCCCGTCTCCGAGGACCTCGGCTTCCCGTCGGTCACCCGGGTGCACGTCGATGGCCTCGACGACGAGCCGGTGTGGTTCCTGCACGTCGCGCTGAACCCGGAGATCTACCTGGCCACGGCGCCGTCTCCGAGCGGCCCCTTCACCTTCTTCGCCGAGGGCGGCGAGGAGCGCACCCCCATCCTGCAGCCGGGCCAGTCGCTGTGGACCCAGGACCTGGTCTACAACCCCAGCGCCCTGTGCGAGCCGGTGGACCAGACCTTCCCCTTCACGATGTTCGTGGGCGGCCGCGACCTCAACAGCAGCGGGGGCATCGTCTCCGCCGGCTGGGGCAAGGCCAGCGCCGAGGACGCCCGCAGCACCGAGTGGTTCCTGTCGGCGAACAGCCCGTACTACAGCTGGACCGACGACGACAGCTGGCGCCACTGGGAGGCCGTGCGCATCGGCGCTTCCGACTACGTCCTGTACTTCTCGGAGAAGGACGAGGCCGGCTTGCTGTGGGTCAGCTTCGTCTACACGGCCAGCGCCACCTGGGACGCGAAGGACTTCGGCGGCAAGGTCTGTGATCCCGACACGGACACCGACACCGATACCGACACGGACACGGACACGGACACGGACACCGACACCGACACCGATACCGACAC
>CALATR010001161.1 GCA_937891875.1 uncultured Pseudomonadota bacterium
AGGCCGGCCAGGGCGTCGGGCAGCGACGGCCCGTCGACCAGCTCCATGGCGACCACGAGGAAGTCGTCGTGCACGAAGAGCTCGTAGACCTGGGGGATCCCGGGGTGCAGCACGTCGGCCATGGCCTGCACCTCGGCGCGGAAGTGCGCCTCGGCCGCGCCGCTGTGCAGCCAGGGGTGCACCCGCTTCAGGGCGACCCGGCGGCGGGGCTCGTCCTGCCAGGCCTCGTAGACGATGCCCATGCCACCACGACCGATCTCGCGGATCACCCGGTAACGACCGAGCACCTCGGGCGGCGTGTCGTCCTCGTCGACCGCCTGGGCCAGCGCGCGCACGACGCCTGCGGTCGGCAGCGTGTCGAGGGCCTCGAAGCCCTCCTCGTCGGCGGCCAGGAGAGCCTCGACCTTGGCACGCAGGGCGTCATCGTCCCCACACAGCTCGGCGAGGGCGCGTGCGCGCGCGTCCGCGGGCAGATCCACCACCTCATGGAAGACCGCGCGGGCGCGGCGGACGAGGTCCAGGTCCATCTACGCGCCCCCCAGTGCATCCTTGAGGAAAGCACGGGCAAACCGCCAGGATCGGGACACGGAGCGCTCGGACACCTCGAGGACCTCGGCCACCTCGGCCAGGGTCAGGCCCCCGAACGCGCGCATGAGCACGACCCGGGCGGCGTCGGGATCGACCTCCTCCAGCGCATCCAGGGCGCGATCCAGCGCCAGCAGATCCACCGTGTCCTGGCTCTCGCCCAGCCCGGTCAGGGTGGTGCGCCTGGCGCCTCCGCCCCGCTTGGCCGTGTCCCGGTCCCGCGCGCGGTTGACCAGGATCTGGCGCATGGCCTTGGCCGCGACCGCGATGAAGTGGGCCCGGGACTCGAAGCGGGTCTGGGAGCGCTCGAGCTTCATCCACGCCTCGTGCAGCAGCGCGGTCGGCTGCAGGGTGGCGCCGCGGCTGCCCCGCACCCGGGAGGCAAGCGCGCGGAGCTGGGCGTAGAGCTCGGGATCGAGGGCAGGCAGGTCCTGGGCCACGCAGGCTCCGGGGTGAAGCGAGGAGAGCAGGGGCAGTATGCGCGCCTCCGGGTCGATGGCCCAGGGTCGCGTCGCCCACATCCCGGTCCACCCCGGGCGAGCGGATCCCTCGCCACGGGATCGGTTGCAGGTGATGTCAGCCCGTCGGGGCGTGCAGGGCGGAGTCCAGCCGGGACAGGAGGTCGCGGGGCTCGGCGCCGGCGTCGAAGACGTACCGATCCGGCCGGATCAGCGCCGCCCGGACGCCCTTGCCCAGCCAGGCGGCGAGCGCGCCATCGTCGGACACGTCGGCCCCGAGCTGAACGACCCGCACGCCCAGGGTCGCGGCGTCGGACGCGGTCGCAGGGTCTGTGGGCTCGGTGGTCAGCAGCACGAAGCCCGAGCCGATGACCTCGTCCAGCAGCACCTCGTCTCCGTCCGCGGTGCGGACCGTGGGCTGAGGGAGCACCTGACCGGCCAATCGGTGGCTACCCAGAAAGCCCGCCTTGTAGGGTGGCTTGTCGATGATCGTGGAGCGCAGCTTGTCGGCCAGGGGGGGCAGGGTGCGGATGGCAAGGAAGGCGAGCCCGCGCAGGGCCCGGGCGATCGGGCTGCTGGCGGTCGGGATCTGGCCGGAGCGGATGGCGCCGCGGATGGTGTCCAGGGTCGGCGGGCGGCGCTCGGCGGCGTAGGTGTCGAGCAGGGCGTCGGACGCGCGGCCATCCAGGACAAGATCGAGCTTGAACGCGAGGTTTGCCGCATCCCGAAAGCCCATGTTCAGCCCCTGTCCCGCAAAGGGTGGGGTGAGGTGCGCGGCGTCGCCGGCGAGCAGCACCCGGCCCTGGCGCCAGCGCCGCGGCGTGCGGGCGTTGAAGGTGTAGCGCGCCACCCGCTGGACCTCGTACGGAGCGGGATCCTCGACGTAGTGGGCCAGCCGCTCGCGCACCCGCTCCGGCTCCAGCTCGCCCGGCGTCGGCGGCCCCGCGAGGCGATCGATGCGCACGTGACCGTGCACGCCCTTGAAGATGATCTCGGCGTTGCCGGGCTCGCAGCGCATCTCGGGGTCGGTCGGCAGGGCCTCCAGCGCGGCGTCACTCGCGGCGAGCACGTCCATCACGATCCAGTCCTGGTCGAAGCCGAGGTCCTCCACCTCCCCGTCGAGGCTGCGCGCGACAAAGCTGTTCCCGCCGTCGCAGCCCACCAGCCAGCGCGCCGTGATCTCGCGAGCCTCCGCGTCCGCGTCCGCGCTCGCCCTGAGGAGCACGTCCTCACCGCGATCCTCGAAGGCGGTCACCTCCCAGCCCAGGAGCAGCTCGGCACCCTCGCTGGTCCGGAGCCGCTCCCGGAGGACCCGCTCCAGCTCGGGCTGGCTGAAGGTGCCGGTCACCGGGTGGCCCAGCGGTCGCACATCCGGGGGCAGCTCCATGCTCACGAGCCGGCGCCGCTCCGGGTCGGTGTAGGTCATCCGCCGGGTCGGCAGCACCTCGATGGCGGTGTCCAGGCCGAGGCCCTGGAGGATCCGCAGGGACTCGTCGTCGATGACCACGGCTCGGGGCACGGGGAAGACGTCCGGGTGGCGCTCGATCACGACCACGCGGCGCCCCCGCTGGACCAGGAGGCACGCCAGCAGGGCACCCAACGGGCCGCACCCGCAGATGGCGACGTCACAGGCGCTGTACGAGGTCGATCCGGCCATCTGCCCACCCTCCCCTTGGCGGGACCCTAGCAGGATCGTCAGGGATCGCGGCCGGAAGGTGGCCGGTTGCACGGTACCCGGCAGGTCTCGTTGGACGCGCCCACAGGCGATCGGATACGGCCGCCGGCCGCATCATGGAGAGACTCCGATGATCCTCGACACCCGCCTCGTCATCGCCGCCGTCGACTTCACCGACGAGGGCTGGCAGGACACCATCGCCCACGCCGCCCACCACGCCCGTACCCGCGAGGTCGGGGTGCACCTGGTCCACGCCGTGCAGAAGACGCCGTGGCTGCTGCGCAAGGTCCTCGACGACGACTCCGTCACCTCGCTGGAGAACGAGCAACGCCAGAGCGCAGAGCGCCGCCTGTCCGACGCCTGCGCTACCCTGAAGGAGGGGGGCGTGGAGGCCAGCTTCGAGGTCCGCACCGGCAAGCCCTCGACCGAGATCCTGGGCGCGGTGACGAAGAAGGACGCTGGCCTGCTGGTCATCGGCCGGGGTACGACGACGTCCGCGACCGCGATGCTGGTGGGCGGCACCGCCGATCGTCTGCTCCGGGCGAGCCCGATCCCGGTCCTGGTCCGCGGCCCCAACGCCCCGGCGGACATCCGCCACATCCTCGTGCCGACCGGCCTCGGCCCCAGCGGCTCCCAAGCCCTGGCCCGCGCCGCGAAGCTGGTCGATCCCGAGCAGGGCGGCACCGTCTCCGCCATGCACATGGTCAGCCTGCCGGGCATCATGCGCGCGTACTCGGGCGACGTGAACAAGCTGCGCGCCGCGGTGGAGGCCCAGGCCAGGCAGGAGCTCGAAGCTCACGTCTCGGCCATCGGCGCCGCCCACGTGTCCCCGGTCCTGCGGCCAATCCAGGAGTCCCAGACCCCGGACCAGCTGATCCTCGCCTACGCCCGCGCCCACGAGGTCGACCTGATCTGCCTCGCCCTCGGCGGCCGCGCGTTCACCACCGGTCCGATGATCGGTCGCGTCTCCCAGCGGGTCATCCGGGCGCTCCCCTGCCCCCTCCTGGCCCTGCCCGACGCCTGGATCGACCAGAAGCTGGGGCGCTAGCGGTCCGGCGGGCCGGAGCTCGCCTGGCCGGGTGGCTCAGTCACGGTGGGTTGCCCGGGCAAGTCCGGTCGAGTGGACCCACCCGCCTCGACAAGCCCGGCGAAAGGCCACTCCGGTTCCCGCCGGCGCTACCCTGCCCTCATGCGTACCCTGCCCCTGCTGCTCGCCCTCGCCGCCTGCCCTCCCCCGGCCTCCGCGCCGACGGACAGCGACGATCCCGTCGATACGGACACCGACTCCGACTCGGACTCCGACAGCGACTCGGACTCCGACTCCGACTCGGACACCGACTCCGACACCGACTCCGACTCGGACACCGACTCCGACACCGAGCCCCTGCCCGCCGGATGCTCCGCCCCCGAGCAGCTCGCCGACGGCGAGCACAGCTTCTCGCTGGACGGCTACGACCGACGCTACATCGTGCGCCTTCCAAGCACGTATTCCACCGATCGCACCTGGCCGCTGATCTTCGCGCTGCACGGCAACGGTGGGGACACGACCTACTGGGACCGTCAGGGTGGGGTGCGGGACATCCGGGCCGCCTTCGCCGAGGAGGCGGTCGTCGTGGTGGTCGAGGCGATCGACAACCAGTGGCGGGACTACAGCGCGGACAGCTCCACCTGGCCGGCGCGGATCGAGCTCGAGCTCTCCTACTTCGACCGCGTGCTCGCCGACGCGACCGACGCCCTGTGCATCGACGAGGACCAGGTCTTCGCGATGGGCTTCTCCGGCGGCGGCAGCTTCTCGGGCGTGCTCGGCTGCCGACGCGCGTACACCCGCGCCATCGCGGTCGGCGGCAGCGTCATCTACTTCGACCCCGCCGACTGCGTGTCGACCCCCGCCGCCTGGATCACCATCGGCGACGGCGAGCTCAACTCCGGGCGCGAGGCCTACCGCGACTTCTTCCGCGACCAGGCCAGCTGCGATGCGAGCAGCACCGCGGTCGAGCCCGAGGGCTGCGTCGCCTACGACAGCTGCGACCCGGACACGCCGGTGCGGTTCTGCAGCCACCCCGCGGGTCACGTGTGGCCGGACTTCGGCGTCGCGGCCACCCGTGACTTCTTCCGCAGCTTCTACTTGGCAGACGAGGGCTGAGCCTCCCACTGCGGCGTCTCGGGCTGGGCCTGCCGCTGGTCCAGGCTCGACTGCACCCGCTCCCACACCGCACGGTTGACCCGCTCGCGCAGGGAGGCCTCGCCCCCCATGCGGTGCTTCAGGTAGTGGATCGTGGTCAGGAAGCGGCTCTTCGGGAAGCGGCTCGCGAGCGCCAGGGGCAGGCTGTTGGTCAGCGAGGGCGACAGCGCGCCGGGCGGCTGCATGTGGCGCACCGCGGTCGCGATGTTGATGGCACTGCAGTTGTCGACCTCGTGCCACCACCAGGGCGCGCTGTAGAGCATGTCGCCCGGCTCGAGCACCACCTCCTCCACCGGCAGGCGGAAGAAGATGGCGTCGTCCCTGCCTTCCTGCTCGGCGGCGTACAGGCTGCCCAGGGCGGACGTCGCGTAGTCGAACGGCCTCGCGCCCACCGGGTGCAGGTATGCCGAGTACTTCGGCGAGATGAAACGCCAGCGCTTGCGACCGACCAGGTTGATGAAGAAGTTGCCGCCGTACGCGGTGTGGATCGCGCTGCGGACGTTCTTGCTGCCGACGAAGAAGTTGGTCGTCAGCAGCTCGTCCCAGGTGCCGCCCGGGGTCGTGAAGCGCAGGAGGCGCTCGAGCTCCAGATCGGCCATGAGGTCGGGGTGCTCGACGAAGAGCTCCGTGCTGTTGTTCAGGTACAGGCGCTCGACATCGATGCGGTCGAGGAGCTCGGCGACCGAGATGCGCACGTGCTCGTGGCCCTCGTCCCAGCCGTTCGACTCCGAGGTCTCGATCATGCGCATGACGGTGACCATGGCGTCGCCGACGCGCTCGCGCAGCATCTGCGGCGACCAGCGGGCGGCCGTCTGCGCGGCGAACCCACGGAACACGACCGGGCGGCTGGCGTTGTGAGACGCGGCCAGGAAGCCCTCGCGGTCGAACTGGCTGACCTCGGGCACACCGACGGGGTCGACGCGCTCGGTGAAGCGCTGGCCGAGCTTCTCGACAATGGCGCTTCGACGGTCAAAGTTCGGGGCCTCGGAGGGGCGCTTGCAGTCGGAGCGCGCGTCCAGCGCCATGCGGGTAAAGAGCTCGGCGGAGAGCAGTGCGGTGTTCACGGGGTACCTCCAGAGAGGGCAACTTCGGGCTGGCTGATGTGACGGTTGCGACGACCACGGCGGTAGACGCTGGTGACGAGTCCGGGCACGGCGGAGCCGAGCCGGTAGGAGAGGCCGAACGTGCGGTCGTAGACGGTGCGGCGCAGGGAGCGGGGCCTGCCGAAGTCGGCGAGCATCAGCTGGTAGGTGGCGCCAGGCACGACCGGGTAGGCGAAGGGCTCGGGGTCGACGACGCGCAGGCCAAAGCCCTCGTAGTAGCGGCCGAGCGAGCCGACCTTGCCCGCGGCGAGCACCTGGTGCACACCGAGCGTCTGAAACGCCTTCCAGAAGCCCCAGAACAGCTCCATCGAGGCCGGCCAGCACCGGTACTCCTTGAGGATCATCAGGCGGGTGACCTCGCAGACCGGGTCGCGATCGGCGAGCCAGGGCGAGACGTCGCGCACGTCCTCGATCTCGAGGCGGGACTCCCGGGCGCAGGTGAACCGCGCCGTACCCACCACCTCGTCGTCCGCCCACAACAGCAGGTGGTGCGAGGTCGCGTCGAGCGGATCGACCAGGCGTCCGTTGTCGACGTACTCGTGATCCTCGGGGAGGATCTTCATGCGGCGGACATAGATCTCGTGACGCAGGGCAAGGGCGGCGTCGATGTCCGCGGGGCGGGTGGCAAGGCGGGCGCGAAACACGGGCCGACCGCGACAAACATCCGGTGCCATGGGACCTCCGGTGACAAGCGGGTCGTCAGCGACCCGTGCTTGAGAGGTACCGAGGGGGGCAGGGGCGGTCTATTTCGCGTTGTTACGCGGGCGGGCGGCGGACGAGGGGCTTCGGGAGGGGCGGACGAGGGGTTCCGGGTGGGGCGGAGAGGTGCTCGGCACAGAGGCTC
>CALATR010001162.1 GCA_937891875.1 uncultured Pseudomonadota bacterium
CGGGTCGACGAGAGGGAGGCGCAGTTCGAGGAGACCAACCTGCCCTGGGTCGGCGTCGTGCTGACCCTGCTCACACTCGGCAGCGGCGCCGTCGGGTGCCTGGGCACCATCGTGCTGGGCAGCGACGTGTTCTTCAAGCCGCCCGGGGTGTGCCTCGGGCTGACCCCCGCGTTCCTGATCGCGACGATCGCGGCGTTCTACCTGTACAGCAAGGCACCGCCCAAGAACCGGCTCGCCCTGTCGAGGGGGTCGCGGAAGAAGTTCTGGAAGGTCTCGTCCAGGGTGACCATGGACGAGGGCAAGGCCCTGCAGGAGGCGATCGAGGCGGCGAAGCAGGGACGGGCGACCCAGGAACAGGACAAGGGCGTGCCGGACTGGGCCACCAACGCGGCGCCCAAGGCGAGCGGACCGGCCGCGTCGAGCCCTCGGGCCGCGGGGGCGTCGCACGTCGATGACGTCATGCTCACGCAGCACTGGCTGCTGCTGGCGGAACAGCCCGCCTCCGACCCACCCGAGGGCCTGATCCTGTCCGAGGCCACGTCCGGTGAGGCCTTCATCACCGCCAGGGTCACCCTGCTGGCCGCCCTGGACACGTGCAAGGACCACCCCCTGCTCCGACCCGACGTCTTCGGACTGGGCCTCTTTGCGGGGTCGTTCACCCGCGCCCTCCACGTGGACTCGGACCGGGTGGACGAGATCGCCGACTGGGTCGCCGATGCGCCCGCCGTCCTGCTCTCCCCGGGTCCTTCCATCCGCGACGCGAAGAACCGGTTGATCCTGGACCTCAGCGGGTCCGCGGCGCCGCATCCCGATGCGCGCTCTCCGACCAACCCCGACACCATCCGTCGCCGTCGCCGGACCGTCGCGAGGCTGACCGAGGAGGGCTATCCGCTGATCGGCCTGCCTCCGTACGAAGAGCGCCTGACACTCCGCCCCGCGAGCGAGGTCGCACGGCGCGCCCTGGCGCTGGGATTCGTCGTCGGACCCCTGGCCTGCCCAGTACTCGATGGGCAGCCGATCCCGGAGACCCTGCCGCCCTTCCTCCAGCCGATGATGCCGTTCTTGACAGCGTCAGAGCAGCAGTTCCTGGCCAGTCCCGCGGTGGAACAGGCAGCCCAGCTCCAGTGGCGGATCGAGTCCGCGCTCACGCTGTACTGGGCGATCGGGTGGGTGGAGACGCTGCCCCCGGTGACCGCGACCGCGGACGGATCGGAGGGGGTGACGCTGCTCGAGCGCGCGCGGACCGACCTCGACGCGCTGATCGCCAGCGCGAACCTCCGCGATGAAGATGAGCTGCGCGACGTCATCGACGATCTGCACTGCCGCTACTGGGCCACGGTGGACGCGCGAGTGAACGGGCGCCCCGATCCGACCCAGCACCACGCAGGCGTCGTCTACGAGCGCCTCTTCGCCCTGTGCTGGCTCTCCGGGTACACCCAGGAGGAGCCCATCGACTGGGACAGCTTCGTCATCCCCACCTGACGCGCTACGCTCGCCGCATGCTGCTGGCCCTGCTCTTCACAGCACTCGCGCTCGCCGGGGACGTCGACGCCTTCCTCGCCTGGGCGGACGACGCGCGCCCCGCCGCCGAGGTGTCCGCGCGCACCGAGCCCGGCCAGCCCCGCGCCGCCTTCCTGCCCCTCGAGGATGCCCCGACCGACGAGGACGTCCTGGACCGGGTCAGCCCCGGCTACCGCTTCGCCGGGACCTTCTTCCCTCAGATCGCCGCCCACGTGCACGACATGCCTGGACGGGTGCGGCCAGAGCGGATCGGCACATCGGCGCTTGGCCGCCCGATCTGGGCGTTCCCCCTGCAGAACCCCGACGAGCCAATCCGCCGCAAGGTGCTCGTGGTCGCGGGGCTGCACGCGATGGAGTGGGTCGGCACCGAGGTCGCGGTGGACCTGCTCGACGACCTCGCCGACAGCCCGCTGCCCAAGGGCGTGCAAGTCACGATCGTGCCCCTCGCCAACCCTGACGGACGGGCCTTCGTCGAGCGCGACCTGCGGGCGGGGGAGACGAGGTACCGACGCGGGAACAGCCGCGGCGTCGATCTCAACCGGGACTTCGCCGTCAACCGCGAGGCGCAGGCGTTCTGGCGCCACCTCATCCCTGGCTACTACCGGACCAGTCCGGGGCCGGTGAGTCAGCCCGAGACCCGCGCCCTGGACGGCCTGGCCCACCGGGAGCGCTTCCACCGGGCCGCCAGCCTGCACAGCTTCGGCGGCTTCTTCTACACCCCCTGGTCGGGCCGCTTCGGTCGTCCCGAACGCCAGGATCGGCAGGAGCTGTGGGAGCTCGGTCGGGCGATGGAGCAGGCCTGGGGCACCCGCGCGTACCGGACGCGCCAGCTGGGTCGGTGGGGCTTCTTCTTCCGTGCCCACGGCAGCGAGATCGACCACCTCTACGGCCGCTACGGCACCCGCGCCTTCCTCATCGAGATCACCCGCAGCGGCATCCAGCCCCTGCGCCCCAAGACCTGGAAGTGGGGATTCAGGAGCTACAACCCTGAACGTCCCCGTCGCATGCGCAAGCACGTCGACCGGACCGTGCACAGCTTGCGGGCGCTGATCACCCACCCCGACCTGCCGAGCGAGATCGAGGCCCGGGAGGCGAACCACGGCGTGCCGGTGCCTCCCATCGACGGAGACGAGGCCTGAACGGGCGCGCAGTGTCTTCCCTCGCCTTGAGTGCGGAGCCCACGCAGCCGACATCCGGAGTCGAATCTCTCGAACTCCGGAGCGCACATGCTCATCCTCCTGCTCGGTGCCGCAAGCCTGGCCGCCGACGACGTGGCCGCTGGCGGCGAGCTTCCTGACCTCGCCGCCCAGTCCTGGCGTCCCGCGATCGACTCCGGTCGCTTCCTCGGGCTCACCGAAGCGAGCCCCCTGGACGCCAGGAGCACCGCACGGGTGATCCTGTCCTACACGGCCGATCCGCTGGTCTACCACGCCGCTCCGGGCGGCACGATGCCCGAGAAGACCGTGCTGGTCGGGGACATCACCCAGCTGGACCTGCTCGCCGGCCACCGCTTCGGCCTCGTCCGCGTGGGTGTGCACCTGCCCTTGCTGGTCGCCAGCGGAGACGCTGCCTCCTCCGAGGTCGGCCTGGGCGATGCCGCCGCGGACGTGCGCGTCAGCCTGGTCGACGGCCGGGAGCAGCGGATCGGGTTCGCCCTGTCGAGCCGGGTCGGACTGCCCACCGCGACCACCACGCTCCCAGTCGGCAGCCCCGGCGCCCGCTGGGACGTCGAGGCCGATCTGGATGTGAACGTGGGCCGCGGCTTGCTGGCGTTCAACGTCGGCAACCGGGTGCAGCCCTCCGCCGATCTGGAGAACGTGGCCTGGGGCAACCAGGGCTACATCCGCAGCGGCGCCGCCGTGCCCTTCAACCAGGAGCGCACCGGCGCCGCCCTCGAGGTGGACGCCGCCTGGTCCTGGCGCGACCTGGGCAACGCCGCCGCCTGGCCCGTCGAGGGGCGGATCAGCGGCTGGCAGGCGCTGGGCAGCAATGGCCTGACCCTGCGTGCTGGCGTCGGCACCGGGTTCACCTCCGCGCCCACCGCACCCCGCCTGCGGGCCCTGCTGTCGCTGTCGTACCAGCCCGCGGCGAAGCTCGTCGAGGCGCCGGTCGTCGCGGTCGAGCCCGTCGTGGAGCCGGTGGTCGAGCCCGAGCCGGTCGTCGTGGAGCCCGTCGTCGTGCCCGAGCCGGTCGTCGTGCCCGAGCCCGAGCCGGTCCTGGTGGAGCCCACGCCGGTCGCCATCGACGGCACCCGCCTGGACATCGCCGGTCAGGTCCGCTTCCGCACCAACGAGGCGACCCTGCTCCCCGAGTCCCAGTCCGTGCTGGACGAGGTCTCCGCGCTGCTGAACGCCCACCCGGAGCTCACCCTGGTGCGGATCGAGGGCCACACCGACACCCGTGGAAGTGCGGCTTACAACCTCGATCTCTCCTCGCGGCGTGCCGCCTCCGTGCGGGCGCGCCTCATCGAGGGCGGCATCGCTGCGGAGCGCCTTGTCGCCGAGGGCTTCGGCGAGGGCCGCCCCCTGGTCACCGAGCTGACCGACGCGGACCGCGCCCGCAATCGCCGGGTCGAGTTCCACGTGGTCGAACGCAGCGACGGAGCCGGCGAGGCCGAGCTCATCGAGAAGTCCGACACCCTGCGCCCCACCGACGGCGGAGAGCACTGATGCGCACCCACATCCTTCCGCTCGCGGGCCTCACCGCCCTGTGCCTGCTTCCCACCGCCGCGCTGGCCGCCTGGCCCGCGGACGCCGACTGGGTCCCCATGCGCCAGAACGGCGTCGCCGTCGGTGACATCGTCGGCGACGGTGCCAACAACGGCCGCGAGGTCGTCGGCAGCACGGCGCATCCGGCCGTGCTCATCGCCCAGGACGGCACCAACGTCTACTTCCGCATCCGCCTCGACAGCTCCCCCCTGGCCAGCTCGGGCACGGAGCTGGCGCCCTACGGCTGGGGCATCCTGATCGACACCGACGACGACTTCACCGCGTACGAGTTCGCGATGATCGTGTCCGGCGTCGGCAAGAGCGACCAGCTGTACTTCGCCGAGAACACGTCCCCCGGCAGCACCGGTGACCCCTCGGACGTCGCGGAGACCGATCTGGCCGGCTACCCCGCGCTGATCAGCCTCGGCAGCAGCGGCAACGTCCGCGTCACCGTCGCGCCCAGCCTGTTCTCGGGAGACACCGATTACTACCTGGACTTCCAGGTCACGGCCAGTTCCTTCTCCGCCGCCGGCCTGTACGACTCGACCTTCCGCCTGATGGCGGGCACGTCGAGCAGCAGCCACTCGCTCTCCCTGGACCTGTCCGGCTGCGACAGCACCCGCACCAAGGCGACCATCGCCAACTGCGTCAGCGACTACGTCAGCGTGCCCGACACCGACATGGACGGCATCCCGGACATCGACGAGGACATCGACGGCGACGGCGACCGGTCCGACGACGACACCGATGGCGACGGCATCCCTGACTTCATGGATCCCGACGACGACGGCGACGGCATCCCCACTTCGGAGGAGGACTACGACCACGACGGCGATCCGGCGAGCGACGACTCCGACGGTGACGGAATCCCCGACTACCTCGACGTCGACGATGACAACGACACCGTCCCGACCCGCGACGAAGACGTCGATGGCAGCGGTGATCCTCGCAACGACGACACCGACGGCGACGGCGTCCCCGACTACCTCGACACCGACGACGACGACGACGGCATCCTCACCGAGGACGAGGACGCCAACGGCAACGGCGATCCCCAGGACGACGACAGCGACGGGGACGGCATCCCCGACTACCTCGAGCCCGCCTCGGCGGACACCGACGGCGACGGCATCATCGACGATGCCGAGGACGTCGACGGCGACGGCGACCCGAGCAACGACGACACCGACGGCGACGGCGTCCCCGACTACCTCGACACCGACGACGACGGCGACGGCGTGCCCTCCAAGACCGAGGGCAAGTCGGACGCCGACGGCGACGGCCGGCCCAACTACCTCGACACCGACGACGACGACGACGGGGTGCTCACCAAGGACGAGGACATCGACGGCGACGGCGACGCGTCCAACGACGACACCGATGGAGACGGCATCGTCGACCACCTGGACACCGACGACGACGACGACGGCATCCTGACCTGGGACGAGGACGTCGACGGCGACGGCGACTGGTCCGACGACACCGACAGCGACGGCGTCAGCAACTACCTCGACGTCGACGACGACGGCGACGGCATCCTCACCGCGAACGAGGACCTCGACGGCAACGGCGACTGGTCCGACGACTCCGACGGCGATGGCGTCAGCAACCACCTCGACGTCGATGACGACGGCGATGGCGTGCCCACTCTGGACGAGGACGTCGACGCCGACGGCGCCTACACCGACGACTCCGACGGCGACGGCACTCCCGACTACCTCGACGTCGATGACGACGGCGACGGCATCCTCACCGAGGACGAGGACGTCGACGGCGACGCCGATCCCCGCGACGACGACACCGATGGCGATGGCCTGCCCGACTACCTCGACACCGACGACGACGGCGACGGGCACGCCACCCGCTCCGAGGACCTCGACGGTGACGGCGTCTACGATGACGACACCGACGGTGACGGCATCCCCGACTACCTGGACGGCGACGACGACGGCGACGGGGTGCCGACCCTCGACGAGGCGTCCGGCGACTCCGACGGCGATGGCCTGCCCGACCACCTCGACGACGACGACGACGGCGACGGTGTGCCCACCCTGGACGAGGACGTGGACGGCGACGGCGCCTACACCGACGACTCCGACGGCGACGGGGCCCCGGACTACCTCGACGTCGACGATGACGGCGACGGCATCCTCACCGAGGACGAGGATCTCGACGGCAACGGCACCTACGACGACGACACCAACGGTGACGGCGTCCCCGACTACCTCGACCCCGATGATGACGGCGATGGCCTCGCCACCATCGACGAGGTGGACGGTGACTCCGACGGCGACGGGATCGTCGACTACCTCGACGACGACGACGACGGCGACGGGGTGCCCACCTGGGACGAGGACGTGAACGGCGACAGCGCCTACACCGACGACTCCGACGGCGACGGCATCCCCGACTACCTGGACACCGACGACGACGGC
>CALATR010001163.1 GCA_937891875.1 uncultured Pseudomonadota bacterium
CAGCGCCAGGGCGTCGTCGAGGAGGTCCATGGCCGTGGTCCGACGGACGACCCCGTCCCGAACGGTGCAGTGCTCGGCTGGCGCCCTGCCGGCAACCAGCTCCTCGCCCAGCCCGGACACGGCCTCGATCGCCGTGATCCGGCGGTGGCCGCTCACCGGGTCGGCGGTGAAGAGCACGCCCGAGGCCTGGGGAGTCAGCATGCGCTGCACCACGACCGCCATGCGCGCGTCCGTCGCAGCGAGGCGGTGGTGGCGACGGGTGCGCTCGGCGCGCTCGGTGAAGAGGGAGGCCCAGCAGCGGCGGACGTGGTCCAGGACGGCGTCGAGACCGTGCAGGTCGAGGAAGCTGTCGTGCTGGCCGGCGAAGGAGGCGTCCGGGCGATCCTCGGTGGTGGCGCTCGAGCGCACGGCGACCGGGACCTCGCCCAGGCGCGCGAGGGCGGTGGTGATGGCGTCGACCAGGGGAGACGGCAGGGGGATCGCGGCGATCTGGTCGCGGAGGACGCCGAGGCGGCCCCGCGGATCTGCGGTCGTGGCCAGGGCATCCAGGGACGCGGCGATCTCCGGGTCGGCGGCCACGGCGGCGGCGAAGGCGTCGGTGGTCACGCAGAAGCCGTCGGGGACCCGCACCCCCTCGATGCGCCGCAGCTCGCCGAGGCGGGCTCCCTTGCCTCCGACGCGCGCGGTCGCCGCGCGGTCCACCGTCTCCAGACCCACCACCCAAGACTGCATCGCCACTCCCCGGGGCCGGGCGTCTTCGCCGCGGACCGCCGCTCACGCAAGCACAGGGGCGCCGCTCACCCCTCCCGGAGCCAGCGGCGGTCCCGGTGGATGACCTCGAGCAGGTTGAGCGCCACCTCGATGCCGGCGAGGTTCACGCCCAGCTCCTCGTGCAGCGTCCAGCTGACCCGGACGCGCTCGACCACGTGCTCGTAGTCGACGTCGCCGTCGAGGATGACGATGCCCGCCTCGCACAGCTCGATCACGAAGGCCTCGGGCACGGACAGGGTCACGGCCACACGCTTGGTCGCGAGGTTCATGCTGTCTCCCAGAGTGCGCTTCGAACGTCAGTCTTGTAGCTTGCTGCCAGGGCGTCCAGCACCTCGTCGGGGAGCTCGCCGTCGGGGGCGTGCACGACCAGGTGGGCGTAGAGGTCGCCGGGCGCGCGATCGCTGCGGGCGATGCCCTTGCCCTTGAGCCGCAGGGTCTGGCCGGTCTGGCTCCCCGCCGGCACCCGCAGGCGCACCCGACCGTCGAGGGTGGGGACCTCGACCCCCGCGCCGCGTACGGCCTCGACCACGGTGATGGGCAGGTCCACGTGCAGGTCCAGGCCCTCGCGGCGGAAGACCGGGTCGGGCTCGACGTGCAGGGTGATGACGAGATCGCCGGCTGGGGCGCCGTCTCCGCCGGGCATGCCCTGGCCGCGCAGGCGGATGCTGCCCCCGTCGTCGACCCCGGGCGGGATCCGCACGTCCATGGCCCGGCCGTCGCCGAAGGAGAGCCGCCGGACCCCGCCGAGCGCAGCGCTGCGGAAGTCGGTCACCAGATCCGCGCGGATGTCCTGACCCTTGCGCGGACCGCGCCGGCGCCCGCCGAACA
The DNA here is from genome assembly GCA_937891875.1 of uncultured Pseudomonadota bacterium. GTDB lineage: Bacteria > Myxococcota_A > UBA796 > UBA796 > REDI01. Next base: position 1,600 of record CALATR010001163.1, read on the forward strand.
GGCTCTCGAACAGGTCTGCGTCGGACTCGAAGGACTGGGCCCGCTGGCCGCCCGGCCGCCACGAGGCCTGCTCCTGCCAGCGCTTGTGCGCCCGGGCCTGCTCCGGGTCGAAGCCGATCCGGGTCGCGTCCTCGCCGAACTCGTCGTACAGCTTGCGCTTCTCGTCGTCGCGCAGGACGTCGTAGGCGGCGCTGGCGCGCTTGAAGCGGTCCTCCGCGTCGCTGTCCCCGGGGTTGAGGTCCGGGTGGTACTTGCGGGCGAGCTTCTTGTAGGCCGCCTTGATCTCGTCCGCGGACGCCGTCTTGGCGACGCCGAGGTCGTCGTAGAGCGAGTCGCTCACAGTGCCTCCCCGTGGCCGGTGCCGACCAGCACCTTGGCCGGAACGATCACAGAGCCGTCCTGCCGCACCAGCCCGGTGCTCACGGTCTGGCGCACGGTGCCGTCCTCGCCGGGCACGGTGCCGACCGCCTCGTGCACGGCGGGGTCGAAGCGCTCGCCGGGCGCGCCGGTGCGCTGAACGCCCTCCCGGGAGAGCACCCCGTCGATCCGCGCGATGACGGCGAGCAGGCCGTCGTGCCACGGGCTCGAGCCCTCGGGCAGGCTGGCGATGGCCCGGTCGACCGAGTCCCGCACCGAGGCGATCTCCACCAGCAGGTGGTCGCTCTGGGCGCGCACCCCGCGCTCGATGGCCTCGGTCTGGTGGCGGCGCAGGTTGGCGAGATCCGCGGCCAACCTCCTCTCCCGGTCGGTCGGTGCTCCGGCGGGTGCCTCGCTTGCGGCGGCCCTGGGCTCGGGCTCGCGCACGGTCTCGACCAGGCGGGGCTCGCGCGCCTCCAGGCTGCGCACGACCTGCAACAGCTCGGCGTTCTCCGCCTCCTGGGCGTGGAGCTGGCGCTCCAGGGCGCTCGCCTGGGCCTGGACCCGGTGGAGCTGCTGGACCACGGCGTCACGCTCGCGCGCCACCTCGGCGATGGCGCGCCGCGCGGTCTCGACGTCGACCACACCCGCGTCGAGCGGGTAGCGACGGCTGCGGTAGGACATGGCTTCCTCGGTACTCGGGGCAGGATCCAGTCATGATCACGCGACCCCGCGGCGCAAGGGGTCAGCCTCCGAGCGCGCTCACGAAGCGCACGCTCGCGGCGAGCACCGCGTCGGGCGCCTCCTTGAACGGCGCGTGGCCGCAGTCCAGGAGCACCTCGTCCACGGGTGCGCCGCAGTGGGCCTGCAGCACGCGCACCTGGGCCAGGGTGCCGTAGGGGTCGTTCGTGCCCTGGACCATCTGCACCGGCACCCGGACGCTCGGCAGGAAGGGGCGGAGGTCGAAGTCGAGGAAGCCCGGGTCGCGCCAGGCGTCCGACCAGCCGTGAAAGGCGCAGTCGACGTTGTCGCCGTGGTAGCGGGCGAGCCGGGCGCGCAGGTCGCCGGTGGTGAAGGCGGCGGTCGCGGCGTCGATGGCGGCCACGCACTGGGGCTCGGTGAAGAAGTGCGGGGCGTGCAGGATGAGGCCTGCGATCCGCGGATCCTCGGGGTACATCCCCGCGTAGGCGGCGGCGATGGACCCGCCGTCGCTGTGGCCGAGCAGGACCGCGCGCTGAAGCCCGATCGCGTCGAAGAGCCGCGGCAGCACGTCCCGCGCCTCGTCCTGCATGTAGGTGAGGGGACGGGGCAGCGCGCACGGGGACGAGCCGCCGTAGCCCTGGCGCGACCAGGCGAAGACGCCCCAGCCGGTGGCGGCGGCGAGGCGCTCGGGGAAGTCCTTCCACAGGGCGACGCAGCCGAGGCCCTCGTGGAGCAGGACCAGGGTGGGCGCCTCGGACGGCGGGGGCCCGACGTGGCGGGTCTCGAGGCGGGTCTCGCCGAGGGTGAGCAGGTTCGCGACGGCCACGGGGTCTCCACGGAGGTGGCTCCCATACCCGGTCGCGTCCGCGTTACCCCGCCGCCATGTCCGAACTCCCCGAGTGGGTGCCCGAAGAAGACACCCTGTGCAACGACGTCGTCGCCTCCCTGGCCGAGCTGGCCCAGGCCGAGGTGCAGCACCAGGTCGACCTGTCCGACCAGCTGCGGCGCCTGCTGGAGCAGCGGCAGGAGGCCTGCGACGATCCCGTCCAGCAGCACGCGATCGACGAGGCCATCCACGAGCTGGAGCGGGCGCGCAAGGTGCACGACAAGGCGGCGCGCCTGCGGGATCTCGAGCCTTCCTCGCCCTACTTCGGCCACCTCGTCCTGACCGAGGGCGGGCGCTCCCGGCACGTCCTGATCGGCAAGGGCAGCGCGGTCGACCGGCGCATGCCCGCCAACATCGTCGACTGGCGCAACGCGCCGATCAGCAGGCTCTACTACCAGTACGAGGAGGAGGACGAGTACGTCGAGGAGATCGCCGGGCGCGAGCGCGAGGGCACGATCACCGCGCGCCGGACCCTGGACATCCGCGGGGGCGTGCTGCAGTCGGTCGAGACGCGCGAGCTGGTGATCCGCAAGCGTGAAGGCGGGATCTGGCAGGTGAAGGGCCGGGCCGAGGAGGTGCTCGAGCGCTCGGACCTGCGCGAGGACCCCGAGGATCATGCCCTGCCCGACATCGTCGCGCTGATCTCGCCGGAGCAGTTCGAGGTGCTCACCCGGCCGGACTCGGGTGTGGTCATCCTGCGCGGCCAGGCGGGCTCGGGCAAGACGACCGTCGCCCTGCACCGCATCGCCTACCTGCGCTACCACGACCCCGAGCGCTTCCGCCCGGAGCGGGTGCTGGTCGTCATGTTCAACAAGGCGCTGCAGACCTACGTGCAGCGGGCGCTGAAGGACCTCGACATCGCGGGCGTCCGGGTGAGCACGTTCCACGCCTGGGCCATGGGCATGCTGCGCAGAGGTGGCTTCCGACCCAGGTTCTCCCGGGGCGCGCCCCCTGCCGTCACCGCCCTGAAGCAGCACCCCGCCATCGACGACCTGCTCGTCGCCCGGGTCGAGCACCTGGGCCGCCGGCTCGAGGCCTGGCTCGACGTTCCCGAGCCCCACCGGGCCACCTGGGAGCGGACCGAGGGCCACGGCCTGCGCCGGCTCGGCGCCTTCTTCGACGCCCTGCCCGACGGTGCGCTCGACCCCCTGCGCCGCCGCATCCAGCGCCGCCTCGCCGACCACGTCAAGGACCTCTACGCCCTGTTCGACGACGCCGAGCTGTGCCATCGGGTCCTGCCCGAAGACCTCCACGACGCCCTGCCCGTCGCCCACCGCCACCAGGCCCAGCGCCGGGAGGCCGGCGAGGTCGACTTCGCAGACGCCGCCTTGATCCTCCGTCTGGGCCAGATCATCTCCGAGCGCGGTGGCCTGCTCCGCCCTCCGTGGCGCCACGCCTACGCCCACATCGTGGCCGACGAGGCGCAGGATCTCTCGGCACCTGCCATCCGGGTCCTGCTGGATGCGGCCGACAAGAAGCGCTCGGTCACCCTGGCCGGCGACCCCGCCCAGACCCTGTACGCCGCGGGCACCTTCGGCCTGCTCGCCGACGGTCACGCCGCCCTCGGCCAGTCGCTCGAGCTCGACACCCTGCCGGTCGGCCACCGCTCCACCCGACCGATCCTCGCGCTCGCCCTGCAGGCCTCGGGCAAGGACGACCCCGACCTGCTCGCCCGAACCCGCCCCGGCCACCCCGTCACCTGGCTGCGCGGGGACGAAGCCAGCCCCGACCGCGTCGCCCACGCCATCGCCGCCTTCCGCGACCGCCGCCCCAACAGCCTCGTCGCCGTGCTCACCCGCACGCTGGACGAGGCCGACAGCTGGCACGAGCGCCTGCAGCAGACCCCGCTCCAAGGGGTGCGCCGCGGCCACCGCGACCAGTTCGGCTTCGGGCCCGGCGTGGTCGTGTCCAACGTGCACCAGGTCAAGGGGCTCGAGTTCGACGGCGTGGTGCTCATCGAGCCCGGCGCGTACCGCCGGCCGGAGCGGAACCTGCTGCACGTGGCGATCACGCGGGCGGCGGACCAGCTGTGGGTGGTGAGCGGGAGCGGGAGGGATGGGTTGTTGGGGTGAGAGGCGTGGGGATCGGTGGCGGGGCGGGGAAGCGCTCGGCACAGAGGCGCAGAGGCACAGAGGGGTTCGCAGAGGGGGTGTCGGTGCTTCGAACGCCGGCTTTCACCGCGGAGAAGCGGAGTCCCGGAGGTCTGACGGAGGGGGGGTGGCGGGG
>CALATR010001164.1 GCA_937891875.1 uncultured Pseudomonadota bacterium
CATTGGTCTCTGGGGCCCTCTGCGAGCGGGGGCTGCGGGCCTGCACCCCGGGACTTCGAAGAACCGCGATTCCCACGGGATGGCGTGGTCGCGGACCGGCTTGTCCCATCGCGAGGATGATCTCTCGGGCGCACCACGGAGACGGCGCGACCGCGTCTGCGGTGGGCCCAGAGACCAGGGACCAGGGACCGCCCCTCCACTGGCCTGTCCGCACCACCCCGATCCTCGCCAGACGACGCGCCCGGTCCACCCCGATCCTCGCCAGACGACTCGCCCGCCGTGCCCGAACCGTGCCCGAGCCACCGCGCGCTGAACGCACCCGCTTGACGACTCCCCCGGCTCGGCTACCCGACACCGCTGCACGGAGTGACGATGCCCATCCTGTCCGGCGCCATGAGCGTCCGGCGCTTCCGCGTGGTCGGCGCCCTGCCCGAGAACTGGCGGGACGTGTTCCGCGAGCGCCTCGAAGAGCATGCCTTCAAGGACAACCCGATCGAGGTCGGCAAGGAGGAGCGGGAGGGGTGGGTCCAGATCCACAACCTGCTCGAGAACTCCTTCGAGGACTTCGACAAGTGGCTGTACAACGACCTCATCCTGCTCTCCCTCCGCGTCGACAAGAAGACGCTCCCGGCGAAGCTGCTCAAGGCGACGCTGGAGAAGGAGTACGCCAACTGGTGTGAGCTGAACGGTCGCAAGCGCTGCCCGAAGGACGTCCGTGAGGAGATCAAGGACCGCATCGAGTCCCAGTGGCTCAAGCGGGCGCTGCCGCGGGTGGCGACCACGGACCTGTGCCTCAACCTCAAGGACAACTACGTGATCCTGCACAGCCTGTCGGACTCGGCGGCGGACCGCGTGCGCAAGCGCTTCTACGCCACGTTCGGGCTGCGCATGGTGCCCTACGGCCCGCTGGACGCGTTCCCGTCTGCCGAGACCCGGCAGGACCTGCTCGACACCGTGCCCGCGCGGCTCGGTGAGGCCGACCTGGAGGTGCGCTGATGGCTGATCAGACCAGCATGCAGGGGGACGAGGTCACGCCCATCGTGCCCCACCTGGCGCCCGAGTTCTACGCCTGGCTGTGGTACCGCTCCGATGAGCGCGGCGGCAGCTTCGACCTGGACGGCGGGGAGGACAACCCGGTCGGCCGGATCGACCTGTGGGTCGACGACCGGCTCGCCTTCCGGATCCCCGGCGACAAGAAGGTCAGCGCGGTGCTCACCGGGGACAACCCGGCGGAGTCGCTGGAGGCCAAGGCGGCGCTCTTCGGCGGCAAGGTCCTGCAGGAGATCCGCGTGCGCATCAAGCGCGACGACAAGGAGTTCGCCGTGACCCTCAAGGGTCCGGAGATGCACCTGACCCGCATGACCCTGCCCCAGGCGCTGTCGGACTCGGAGGAGGAGGCGATCTACGACCGCATGTTCCTCTACGACGAGCTGGTGTTCATCGTGGAGGGCCTGTTCAAGGCGTTCTCCGCCGAGCGTCTGTCGTCCGAGTGGTCCACCGGAATCGTGCCCGCCATGCGCGCATGGATCGAGGGCGAGGCTCGCACCTGAACGGGTTGACACCACCCGGCCTCGGGCTAATGGGGTGGGGCTTCGGCGCTGGCACGTGGCCGGCGTCCTGGCCCGGCCCGCCCGGCGGGACGGGGATGCAAGCGCGGTTAGCTCAGCTGGATAGAGCGTTGGCCTCCGGAGCCAAAGGCCACAGGTTCGAATCCTGTACCGCGCGCCATCCCCGACCCGCCGACGCGGCGGGCGACCTCCTCGGTCCGCGACTCCGTCGCACGGACGCCATGTCACCGCCTGTCTCCGGGCTGTGCTGGCTAGCACAGGATCGTTGCGCTACGGTGCACGTCCGTGGCTTGGTGGGGGTCCTTTGCAGGTGACCTTCTGGGGCGTTCGAGGCTCCATTCCGACTCCAGGACCGACGACCAGCCGCTGGGGCGGCAACTCGTCGTGCCTCGAAGTGCGCCACGAAGACCTGCCGCCGCTGGTGCTGGACTGCGGCACCGGTGCGCGGAACCTGGGCATGAAGCTGGTTCGTCAGCCCGGGCGCAAGCTGCACATGCTGTTCACGCACTTCCACATGGACCACGTGTTCGGCTTCCCGTTCTTCGCGCCCGTGTACACGCCCGGCTTCGAGATCGACGTGACCGTGCCCGCCTCGGACGAGGACGAGGCCCAGGAGCGCCTGAAGGGCTTCCTCAACGGCACCTACCACCCGCTCCGGCTGCGAGACCTGCCCTGCAAGCTGGACTTCAAGGCGATCCGCCCCGGTCGTGAGTTCACCCGCAGCGGCTACACCATCCGCGGCCACGCCCTGAACCACCCGGGCGGATCCTGCGGCTACCGCATCGAGGCTGGCGGCAAGGTGATCTGCTACGTCACCGACTCGGCGCCGTTCGCCCAGCCAGGGGAGGGTGTGGCGTACGATCGTCCCGCGACGCCCGGGGAGGCGCGCATGCTCCGCCTGCTCGAAGGGGCCGACATCGTCGTCTACGACACGATGTTCGAGCTGCCCGAGTACCTGGAGAAGATGACCTGGGGCCACAGCTACCCCGAGTACGCTCGCGCCCTGTGTGCGGCGGCCGGGGTCAAGCACCTGGTCCTGTTCCACCACGCCCCCGACGCGACCGACGCCGAGCTCGATCGTCGGGCCGAGGCCTGGGCGGCGAGCACCGCGCCCAAGGTCACCCTGGCCCGTGAAGGAGAGACCGTGCTGGTCGAGGGGTAGCTTCGGCCATCACCGCGGAGCTCATCCAGGCGCTGGCCACGGCCATCCCGATGGGCCTCGGAGCGTGGTGGCTGGCCATTGCGACGGGTGCTCTGTGGCGCCGCACCCTGTGGCGGGAGCGTGGGGAGGTCCTGCGCGCCGTGCAGCAGGCGCTCGGCGGCGATCTGCGCGCCACCTGGGCAGGCTTCGAGCTCAAGAGCCCGGTCGGCCGGATCCGCTGGCGCGGTGGCGTGCGTGGACCGCGGACCGTCGTGGTCACCGATCGGGGGCGCGAGGCCGCTGCCGAGTGGCTGGACGAGGCAGGGATCCGCGCGCGGCTGTAGTCAGCCCGACGTTGCGGCGGGCACCCTGGCGAGCAGCTCGTCGACGGTCCAGCTGTCGTCCGCGCTGCGTCCGTAGTGGCAGTCGATCACGATGCCGTCCGATCCGATGAGGAAGTCGGCAGGGAGGATCGCGGCAGCGTCCAGCCGTTCGGGCTTGCCCATGGCAGCCCCGGCCACGACTCCGCCGAGCGTGCGCCCCCACCGGGTGCGAGCCAGGGTCGCTCCGAGGGATCGTTCGCCGCCAAATGCGGCGTGCACGCTGAAGTCAGGGTCTGGCGCGGTCGGGAAGGGGAGATGGCCCTGGTAGGGCAGCATGCCCTGTCGCGTGGCCATGAAGACCGCGAGCTCGTCCACGCCAGCGGCGGTGATCTCGTCGATGCGGTGGGCATAGTCGGCCATGTGCAGGTTGCAGATCGGGCAGCCTGCGAACCGTCGGAGCTGCAGGTGGAGCAGCCGGCCGGACGGGATCCTGCGGGGCGTCTGTCCGAGGTCGACCACGACGCGGTGCGGGGCGTGATCGCCGGGGTTCAACCGGCTCATTGCACACCCTGAGCCAGTCGTGGCCAGCCGGGGCGTGGACCGAGCTCGTCCAGGGCGTCGTCCACGGCCTCCTGCCAGCCGACGCGGGGGACGTAGCCGAGCACGTCCCGTGCGTGGTCCGTCGGCGCGTCCCAGTCGCGGGCGACGTGCACGATGGCGCGGGTCAGGAATGGAGCCTGGCCGCCGATCACGGCGTGGACCTGCTCCATCAGCCAGCCGAAGGCGATACCCGCGCCGTGGGGCACGCTGAACCAGGGCACGGGCGCGCCGACCCGGCGGGCGATGTGGGTGAAGACCTCTCGGGTGGTCGGCAGATCGGGCCCGACCAGGTTGAAGGACTCGAAGGGCTGCAGTCCCTCCACGGTGGCGGCGAGCGCACAGCCCTGGCCGAGATCCTCGCCGGAGACGAGCGCGAGCCGGGACCGACCCCCAGCCAGCAAGGGCACGAGGCCGGTGCGGAGCCGCGGCACGATGGCGGGCACCAGGCCCAGTGCGTTGCCGCGCCCGACGAAGTGACCGAGGCGCAGGGTGACCATCTGGGTGCCCCGGTGGGCGCTGGCCCGCATGAGCGCGTCGAGCTCGACCAGGTAGTCCTGGTGAGGCCAGAACTCCGTACGCGCGGTGGGGGAGAAGTCGTCGAACGGGCCTCCGGAGCGCGGATCGGCGATCGCGACGGTGCTGGCGAGCAGGAAGCGACCGACGCCGTGCTCGATGCAGCGCGCCATCAGGTCGACCGTGG
>CALATR010001165.1 GCA_937891875.1 uncultured Pseudomonadota bacterium
CGTCACCGTCGACCACCTCCGGGAGCTGGGCATCGACCCGGACTCCCTGGCGACCGCGCCGCACCTCGCTCGCCGCATCCGCGAGGAGCAGGAGATGCACCAGCGCCACGCCGAGGTCCGCCGGGCCCGCGATGCGTCGGATCGGGTGCTTCAAAGCCGGGATCATCACCCCTGGGGGGCTGACGACGACCGTGGGCAGGAGCCCCTGCGGCGACGCGTCGTAGAGACCGAGACCCCCCGTGAGCGGTACGAGCCCCTCGAGCGCTCCGCCCGCCCCGACCGCCGCGCCGACACCGTGCTCGTTGTCGCCGTCGCCCTGCTGCCCCTGATCGTCGCCATCGGTGCGGCGATCTGGCTGCTGATGCTCTGACCCGGATCAGCCGGCCTGGAAGCCGGCCTCGATCCGCTGCATGAGCGCGTCGCGACGGGACTGCAGCTCCTCGACCCGGGCCGAGTCCCAGTTCAGCCGCTCGGCCACCTCCACGCCGCCGTCGAGGTAGGTCAGCGACTTCAGCCAGATCTGCTCCACCTGCTGGTGCAGCTCGTCCCGGTAGATGTCGAGCTGGGCGGGGGTCAGGTCGGGCTCCTCCGCGGCGAGCAGGTCATTGCCGAGATCCTCGTAGGACTCGGACATGCGCAGCAGCCCGGCCAGCACCCACTCGGGCTCCTGGAGCTGGATGGTCTGGGCGAGGGCGCGCTCGGCCTGCATCATGCCCTCCCGGCGCTTGATGAGGGTCTTCGTCAGCTTCTTGCGCCCGCCGCGCAGGGCCATGGCGTCGATCCGGTCCAGCGCCTCGTCGGAGAGCGCGACCCAGGCCTTGGCCTCGTAGTAGCCGACCAGCCCGGACTCGTTGCGCTTCAGCGCCTTCTTCAGCAGGCGCCGCCCCTTGCCGGACCGGCCGGACTCCAAGGTGAAGATCGCCTGATTGAACGCGATCTTCGCCCGGTCTGCGGCCTCCATGTGCTTCGGGTTCCCCAGCGCCTTCAGCCCATCGAGGGCCCCTTCGGGATCGCCGAGCACGCCGGTCAGCTCGGCCACCCGAAAGCGCGCGTCGAGCTCCCGGTGCGAGCCCCCGTGGTCGTCCACGATCTCCTGGAACAGGTCCCGCGCCGCGGCGTAGTCCCGGTCGAGCGCCCGCACGTTGGCCCGCTGGTAGACGACCTCCGTGGCGAGGTTGTCGGGCAGATCGGCGCGCTCGGCCTCGTCGAGCAGGATGTCCGCCCCGTCGAGGTCCCCGCGCTTCATCCGCGCGGCGGCGTCCCAGATCAGCGCCTCGGCGTCGAGGCCCGTGGTGACGCCATCGACGGGCACGAGCACGTCCTCGGCGAGGGCAGGGGAGCCGACGAGCAGGGCAGCGGCGAGCAGCAGGGAGCGCACAGGACCTCCGGGTGGAGTGCGTACAGAGGTCGTATCGGGCCCGGAGGTTCCCGGGTGGAGGGACTGAGCAAGGCGCCCCCGACCGTCGCGAGACGATCGGGGGCGTGCCAGGACGGGCGTTGACCTGCAACAGGTCCCCCCTGCTCGGCAGGGGGGCTTCATGTCGCCGCTTCCGGCTTCCCTCTCACAAGGGCGTGCGCTCCACGACGAGGGACGAATCCCAGATGAGGATTGTGGGGGGACCCTGTTCGATGCGGTGCGGATTCGCTCCGCCCAGCCCCCTCAGCGTACGCGCCGCTCGGGGTTCAGGCAAGGATGATCCTGGCTGTGACCTTGCGCCGTCCGCGGCGTCGAAGGAGTCGGCGCTCGGTTAGGCTCGCGCGCCCTCGGAGGTTCGATGAGCGTGGAGCTGTGGCTGGTCGTCGCGTACGTGGGCGTGCATGCGCTCCTGTGCGTGCATGGCCTGCACCGCGCGTGGCTGCAGCTGCAGCTCTTGCGGACCGATCCCGTGCCGGTCCCGCCGGCTCCCGAGACCTGGCCCCTGGTCTGCGTCCAGCTCCCCGTGTTCAACGAGCGCAACGTGGTCGTCCGGGCCATCGAGGCGGCCGCAACCCTCGACTATCCAAGGGGCAAGCTCCATATCCAGGTGCTCGACGACTCGACCGACGACACGACCGACCTGGCCCGCGCCACCTGCGAGCGGCTCCGTGACCGGGGCTTTCGCGCGGACGTCGTGCACCGCACCGATCGCACCGGCTTCAAGGCCGGCGCCCTCGACCACGGCCTGACCCTCACCGACGCCGACCGCATCGCCATCTTCGACGCGGACTTCCTGCCGGCCCCGGACTTCCTCCGCCGCACCGTGCCCTACCTGGAGCAGGGGATCGGCATGGTGCAGGCGCGCTGGGGCCACCTGAACGCCGACGCCCGGGTGCACACCCTGCTCCAGTCCATCCTGCTCGACGGCCACTTCGTCGTGGAGCAGCTCGCTCGGTACCGGGGCCGCCGGTGGCACCAGTTCAACGGCACCGCAGGGATCTGGCGGCGGGACACGATCGCCCGCGCCGGCGGCTGGGAGCACGACACCCTCACCGAGGACCTCGACCTGTCCTACCGGGCGCAGATCGTCGGCGAGCGCTTCGTCTACCTGCCCGATCTCGTCTGCCCCGCCGAGGTCCCGCCGACCATGGCGGCGTTCAAGGCGCAGCAGCACCGCTGGGGCAAGGGCATGGTGCAGGCCGCGAAGAAGTCCCTCGGCCGGATCCTGCGTTCGAACGCCTCTCTCGGCCACAAGCTCGAGGCGGCCCTGCACCTGACCAGCGTGTTCACCTGGCCCCTGGTCGCGCTGGTATCGGTGCCCCTGCCGCTCGGGATCTGGGCGCGCCAGCAGGGGCTGCTCCACGTGCACTGGTCGGTCGACCTGACCCTCTTCCTGCTCGCCACGGTCAGCATCTTCAGCTTCTACGTGGTCTCGGCGATCGGTGCGGGGCGCGCTCACCTGGGCGTGCGCCTGCTCGCCGTGCCGCTGGCCATGGCGCTCGGAGTCGGCCTCGCGGTCGCCCAGTGCAAGGCCGTCTGGGAGGGGCTGTTCGGCGAGGTCGGCGTGTTCGTGCGCACCCCCAAGGCCGGCGACGCCGGGCAGAGCTCCTACCTGGCCCGGATCGACTGGATCGTCGTGGTCGAGGCGATCATGGCGGTCTGGCTCCTGGGTGCGGCGGTCTGGGCGGCGACCGAGGGCCTGCTGGGCGCGGTGCCCTTCCTGGCGCTGTTCGGGGTCGGCTACGGGCTCATCGCCGGTCACACCCTGGCCGAGACCCTCGCGCGCTTCCTGGCTTCCAACCAGAACTCCACGCCGACGGCAGCCAGGCCGGGCAGCCAGGTCACCGCCCACAGCCACGCCGGCTCCGACCATGCGCCGGTGGCGGCGTCGTACCCCGAGAGCACCCCGTAGGCGCCGAGCAGGGACACGCCGACCGCGGCCCCGCTCCACCGCCCGACCAGCAGTGCCGGCACCAGGACCCACAGCCCGTACCAGGGGTGCACGGTCGGGGAGAAGGCGACGAAGGCCGCGCCCACGAGCAGCCAGGCGCGGGCGGGCCGATCGCGGAAGACGACGGCGGCGACCAGCACGGCGAGGCCACCGAGGGGGATCAGGATCCGGCGGGCGTCGGGCGGGTGCAGGACCCAGGTGAGCGGGGTGAAGACGAGGCCGTTGAACTCCCAGTGGGTGGCGTAGGCGCCGAGGCCGGCGAACAGCGCGCTGCCGGCGGAGAGCACCGGGATGGCGGCGAGGCCGACCACGACCACGCCCAGACCGATGCCGAGCGCGGCGCGCGCAGGACCGGCACGCCAGGACAGAGAAGGCAGTATCAACGCCGGGAACAGCTTGAAGCCCCCGCCCAGGACGCCGAGCAGGGGAGCGAGCCAGGAGCGGCGCTCGGCGAGCACGCACGCCCAGGCGAGGCAGGCCACCGCGGGCACGTCGATGTGTGCACCCACCGCACTCTCGATGACCGGCAGGGGGTGCAGGGCGTACAGCAGGCTGACCCAGCTCCCCTTGCGACCGTAGAGGAGCGCGCCCAGCACGGCGAGATCGGCGAGCACGGTCCACACCTGGGCCCCGGGCACGCCCAGGCCGGTGATGCGCAGCACGACGAACCAGGCGAGGGCGAGGGGCGGGTAGGCGGACGAGATCTCGCCGTGGTTGACCTGGGCGCGCAGGGCATCGTCGAGGCCGGGCAGGGCGACCGGGGGGCTGGTGAAGGGGTTGTCGCCCGAGAGCAGGACCAGCCCCTCCCAGAGGTAGCGGTAGACGTCGTCCGAGAGCAGGGGTGGGGCGCCGATCAACGGCCCGCGGACCAGCAGGGCGACCCCGAGCACGACCGCGATGGGTGCCAGCGACTTACGTGCGAGGAACGCCGAGAAGAGGGCGGTGGCGCCCCAGGCGAACGCCACCGCCGCCACCCACGCC
>CALATR010001166.1 GCA_937891875.1 uncultured Pseudomonadota bacterium
CGATGATCCGACCGCGGTCGCGATGCCGCTCGGCGATCCGGCCGCCATCCGTCCGGACCAGCTCACCGTGCTGCTCCCCGAAGAGCCCCTGCGCCAGTCGACCGCTGACGTGGTCGCCGCGACCGAGGCCGCCGCCACTGCCCTCGCCGACGCCGGCGCCACCGTCGAGCGCGTGTCCCTCCCCCCGCTCGCCCACGCCTTCAACATCTGGCTGTCGGCCATGGCCACCGCCGGCTTCCCCTCCTACGCCGAGGTGCTCGGCGACGGCGAGCCCGCCCCCATCCTCTCCGAGCTCGTCCAGGCCCTGGTCGGCGGCGGACGCCACACCATCCCGCCTCTGCTGGTCTCCCTCACCGAGACCCTGTCCGCCCGCCTCCCCCTGGTCGACAAGCAGGCCCACCTCGCCCGCCGCGACCAGCTCGCCGCCGAGCTCGACCAGCGCCTCGGACCGCAGACGGCGCTGCTGGTGCCGACCACGCCGCGGGCCGCCCCGCGACACAACGGCTTGCTCCTGCACTTCTCGTCGACCGGGCTCTGTGGGGTGTTCAACGTGCTCGAGCTGCCCAGCACCCAGGTGCCCGCCGGCACCAGCGGCGGCCTGCCGGTCGGGGTGCAGCTGGTGGGCGGCAAGGGCATGGACCACGTCTGCCTCGCCGCGGCCTCCGTCGTCGAGGCGGCCACCGGCGGCTGGCGCCCTCCGGAGCGACCGAGCTAAGCCGTACGGACGTTCCGTGACGGACGCCTCCGGACCTCGGGGCTACGCTCCCTCCATGCGGATCCTCGCCCTGGTCCTGGCCGCGGCCGCCCTGCCCGGCTGCTACACCGACTGCCACCCGAAGGCCCGACCCAGCCTGTCCATCGGAACGGGAGAGTTCGCCTACGAACCACTGGATCCGGCGGATCCCACCTGGACGCTGGTCCACGGCCCGCAGGGCGGCTGGCACGTGCTGCTGGGCTTCGAGGCCCACGGGCTGGACGCGACCAACGTCGTGGTGGCCGAGACCCGCGGGTACATCGACGACGAGCTGGTCGCCGCCAACGACTCGGCCTGGCTCGCCTTCACCTGCGAGGAGGCCTCCAGCGCCGAGGCCGACGACTACGCGTCCAGCCTGCAGGCGAAGAACCTGTTCCTGATCTTCAACGTCGAGACCCACTGCGGCCTCGACGGACAGATGCTGCACGTGGAGGCCACCCTCCCCGACAGCGACGGGGAGCCGGTCACGGCGAGCATGGACGGCCGGATCGTGGATCCCGAGGCCGGGGCGTGTGAGTGACGGACCACCGTTACAACTCCTTCCTCCGCGAGCCATCGGACAGGTGAAGCTGTCTCGGGGGAAGAGCGCCCCCCCGTGAGGCGTCTGTGCCTGTCCCGGAGGTCGACCTGCAACCCAACCTGCCCCGTCCCGCGTTCCGCGCCGGCCTGCGGTTCCTGACTGCGCTGCTGGTCGTGCTCGGCGTGCTGGTGCCCGGCCTCGCCCACGCCACGACGGTCGCGGTCCTGGAGTTCGACAAGGGCGCTGCCGGCGAGGCGTATGACGGGCTCGGCAAGGCGCTGGCAGGCATGATCGTCAGCGACCTCGCCGGCGTCGACCAGCTCACCCTGGTGGAGCGGGATCGCCTGGACGAGATCCTGGCCGAGATCGAGCTGGGCAAGACGGAGCTGATCGACCCGAAGACGGCGGCGAAGGTCGGAAAGGGCGCGGGCGCGGAGGTCGTGCTCCTGGGTTCGTACAGCGTGGTGGAGGGCACCCTCGCCCTGGACGCGCGGCTGGTCGACGTGCAGAGCAGCAAGGTGCTGGAGGGCGCGACCGCCAGCGGGGCGGTGGCCGACTTCGTCACCGTCGAGAAGGACCTGGTGGAGGCGCTGATCGCGGAGCTGGACGTCACCCTGGACGGCCGGACCCGCCGCACCCTCTACAGCAACGTGCCCACCGAGGACTGGGAGGCGTTCACCGCGTTCTCCCGCGCCCGGGCACGCGCCAGCGAGGGCGAGCTCGAGGAGGCCCGCAAGGCCTTCGAGGAGGCGCTGGCCAAGGACCCCGCGTTCACCGAGGCCGCCACCGGGCTCGCCAACCTCAACGCCCTCATCAAGCAGACCCGCCAGGCGGACCGCGAGACCTTCACCAGCCGCTACGACGAGGTCGAGAACGCGGTCCTCGCGAAGGTTCCCGACGTCCGCACCCGCAAGAAGTCCGACCCGTGGACCCTGGACCAGCTCACCGAGATGGCGGTGCGCTTCACGGTGCTCCACAACCGGCAGCGCCACTGCGACCGCTACGCCGAGATGATGCACTACCTCGACCTCGTGGAGTGGGACCCCAAGACCCACGAGGAGGGGCTGACCCCCAAGTCCGCGTTTGGCTACTCCTACGGCAAGAAGGCCGAAGCGCTCGGCATCGAGCGGTGGTCGTCGGAGGTCTGGCACCCCGAGGAGGTCGTGCACGACTCGCCGAGCTCCCGTGAGGGCGCCCTGTGGCGTGGGGTCGAGGAGTACCTCTTCGACCGGTTCGACACCTGGCGCGATGACGACGACTCCGGCGTGTTCGTGAGCCTGGTCGCCTGCTATCCCGAGCCGGCGGTGGTCAAGGAGCTCGAGCGCTGGCGCAAGTCCATCGTCAAGCACGGTCTCATCGAGCGACCGGACGATGACGAGTACACCCTGCTCGAACAGGTCGACCTGCTCGAGGCGTGGAGCGATGCCCGGGACGGCCGCATGACCGACCGCAGCCAGACGCTGCTCGCAGACCTGGTCGCGCGCTTCCCCGACCCCGAGGATCCGCTCCACCGCAAGATCCTGCGCGACGTCGAGAACATCACCCGCCGGGCGGACAACGCCGACCGCGACAACGCCAGCCTGCTGGGCCTGTCCCGGGACACCATCCGCGAGCGCCTGCTCGCCATCGACGAGGGCAAGAAGCCCTTCACCCGCGACGGTCAGCCCTGGTGCGGCCCCGGCTTCGACAACTCGTTTCAGAAGGAGGCCCACCGCATCCGCCTCAACTGGGACGAGGAGATCGCAGAGCACGACAACGAGTTCTGGGCGACCGCCCGCGCGGCCCAGCTGGTGCGCTCGGTGGGCGACATGGGCTGCCTGCAGGGGGTGAAGGCCCGCTACACGTCCTGGGACGACGTCGTGCAGCACGCCAAGACCGCTCGGACCCGCAAGCACCCGACCAAGTTCGACGAGCGCCTCTGCACCCCGACGCTCGACGGACTCGACACGACGATCAGCAGCCCGATCCCCGACAACATGCAGGGCATGATCACGTTCAACACGGTGAAGATGCTGCACCATCTGCACCAGACCCGCTGCCTCGTGGAGGCAAGATGATCCGCATCCCGACTGCTCTCTCCGCCGTCATCACCCTCGGCGTCACCGCCCTGTGTGCGGTCCCGGCCCACGCGGGCGAGGCCGCCCTGGTCACGCTGTCCAGCGGCGACGTGAAGCTGAAGGAGGCCGAGGCGCCGGCGGCTCCGTTCGTGCTCGACGAGGGCGCGAGGCTCGAGCTCGGCGATGGCGCGACCGTGGTCGTGCTGCACGAGGGCACCGCGACCCGCCTGCGTGGACCGCGCACGGTCGCCCTGTCCGACCTGCACGCCGCGAGCACCGGAGCGACCGCCGGCAGCCGCGCCGCGCTGTCCGCCGTCATCTCCCGCGACGTCTCCTTCGCGAAGGCCGGGGCCAGCCGAGGCGACGATCTTCAGCTGCAGCGCCCGATCCCCGGCGGCACCGTGCTCGCGCCGCAGGGCTTCACCTGGCACTGCGACGCCTGCGGGACGCAAGATGTGGCGGTGTACGACTTCATGGCCGATACCGTCGCCTGGTCCGGCAAGGGCGACGGCAGCCTCGCCTACGCCGGTCCCGAGCTGAAGCCCGGCCCGTACCTGGTTCGGATCGGCAGCCGGGAGTTCAGCTTCACGGTCGCGGACGCCAAGGCGCAGGAGCGCGTCAAGCAGGCGCGGTCCGCAGCCGATGAAGCGAGGCAGGGACTGGAGAAGCAGGGCGTGAACGACGTGGCCGCACTGGTGAGCATCCCCGCCGGAGTCTACCTGCGCTCCGGCATGCCGAGCGAGGCGCTCTGGCTCGTCGACAGCGCCCTGGCTGCGCACCCCGACGACGCCGCCCTGAAGGACCTGCGTGCCGACTACGAGCGCCAGGCGGGGCTCGCGCGACCGTGAGCGACCCGGGCGGCGAGGGGGGCAACG
>CALATR010001167.1 GCA_937891875.1 uncultured Pseudomonadota bacterium
GACGCGACCAACTTCGACGGCACCAAGATCAACTCGGTCGACCTGAACGACACCGCACCCAACAAGCTCAACGCCCAGGGCGACATCTGGGACATCCCGAGCGACCTCGACCACAGCGAGACGCTGGTCGGCTGCACGACCCAGAACGATGCCGCGACCCACTGGTGGTCCTACGGCACCGAGTACCCCTACGCCAACTGGAACTCGACCTCGTACACCACGGGCTGGGTCTCGCGCAGCTCCTCGTCGAACAGCACGGGGGCACGCTCGTCGGCCTGCTACGGCAACTACCGGTACAACTCGTCCAGCCTGTACGGGTTCGCCTCGCTCCTGCACACCTCGTGCAGCTGCTCGAACATCCTGTGGGGCATGAACGACTACTCGACGCGGACCACCTCCACCGGCTGCAACAGCACCGACACCAGTCGCGGCACCCACGCCAGCAAGTGGCAGAGCAAGTCGATCTACTGGCCGATCTGCAACGGCAGCCAGACCACGAACGGCAAGTTCTGGATCGGCGTGCGATAGCCCCGGAGGACGCGTCGGTTAGGCTCGCACGGCCCGGGGAGGTCCCACTCCCCTTGCCGTGGAGGGGCGCGTGAGCAGCGAGGATGTGGTCGTTCCCGACGAGTGGATCCGTCTCGCCCACCGGCTCGCGGACGCAGCCCGGGAACAGACCGTGCCCCGCTTTCGCACCGCGCTGACGGTGGACGACAAGGCGGCGGGGGCCTTCGACCCGGTCACCATCGCCGATCGCGAGGCCGAGCGGGTCATGCGCGAGATCCTCGCCGAGGAGGTGCCCGATCACGGCGTCCTCGGGGAGGAGCACGGCGAGCGCGTGAGCGACTCGCCGTGGCGGTGGGTCCTCGACCCGATCGACGGAACCCGGGCCTACATCGCGGGCTTTCCCACCTGGGTCACCCTCGTGGGACTGTGCCACCAGGGGCGGCCGGTGTACGGGATCATCGACGCCCCCGCCAGCGACGACCGCTGGGCCGGCGGCAGCGCTCGCCCGGCCGGCGCCGTGCGCGCCTGTCCCGACCTCTCCCAGGCGATCCTGTCCACCACCAGCCCCGAGCTCTTCCGCAGAGGCGCGGACAGAGCCGCCTGGCAGGCGCTGTCCGCCCGCTCCCGCATGCGGCGCTACGGAGGCGATGGCTACGCCTATGGCCTCGTCGCCAACGGCCTGGTGGACGCGGTGGTCGAGTCCGGGCTCAAGGCGGTCGACGTGATGGCGGTGATCCCGGTCGTGCGCGCCGCTGGCGGCATCGTCACCGGGTGGGACGGGGGCGACGCCCTGCGCGGGCACCTGGTGGCTGCGGGAGATCGAAGGGTTCACGCCCAGATCCTCGAGATCCTCGCCGCCTGCGGAGCGACCGCGCAGACCGTCGCCCGCGCCGGAGGGTAGGTGGCCGGCGGGCGCTACGACAAGCTCGACGTCGAGGAGCGCGTCCTCACCGAGTCGTGGGACGACGTCGTGCGGGTGGCGCTGCTGGTCGCCCTGCTCGCCGCCATCGTGTGGGCCGTCTGCACCGCCCTGCGCTTCCTCGTGCACGAGGGCACCCACCTGCTGTTCGGCACTGTGCAGAGCACGGGTCTCACCGGGGCGTGGGTCCTGCTCATCCTGCTGGTCGGCGGCGGTGTGCTCCGCACCGCGCTGGTCCGGTCCCTGGGGTGGGCCGATGCCGCCGGCGACGGCATGTCCGTGGCGCTCGAGAACTACCACATCACCTACGAGCACGAAGGCGACGATCCCCAGCCCCGCTACAGCCGCCCGGCCTTCACCCTGGCCGCCCGCAAGTCGCTGATGACGCTGATTACGCTGTTGACGGGCTCATCTGGCGGACTCGAGGCCCCGGTCGTGCTGATCGCCGAGAGCATCGGCGCCGGCTGGGCGCGGATCATGCGCACCGTCAGCGAGCACGAGCTGCGCACCTACCAGCTCTCTGCGATCAGCGCCGCCGTCGCCTCGCTGCTGGGCGCGCCCTTCGCCGCCGCCCTGTTCGCCACCGAGATCGCCTACGCTGACCGCATCGTCTACCGCAAGTTCGCCTACGCGCTCTTCGCGGGGATCATCGCCTACATCCTCAACAACCACCTGGCTGGCTACGACCCGCTCTTCGTGGCGCCACCCCACGCGCGGATCTACTCCCTGCAGGAGTACGCCATCACCGCGGTGGTCGCGATCGCCGTGTCCGCGCCCATCGCGCTGGGCTTCGGCCTGCTGGTCACCCTGGGCAAGGACGTCACCAAGCGCTCCGGCACGTTCGCCGCGGGCATCCTCGGCCCGCTGGGCGCCGGGATCATCGCGCTTTGCCTGTGGTACGTGTTCGACCTGCCCCTGGAGCACGTGCTGGGCGGCGGCGAGGCGACCATCCACGAGCTGCTCTTCGCCCCGACCGCCGCTGCCGACCACCACGCCGGCGCCCCGCTGTCCCTGTGGTGGCTCTTGCTCGTCGCCCTCGCCGGTCGCATGGTCACCACGGGCCTGACCATCCAGTCGGGCGGCAGCGCGGGCCTGCTGATCCCGGCCATGGTCATGGGTGGCATGGGTGGTGGCGTCGTGGCGAGGATCATCGACCTCACCGGCGTCTTCGGCCCCCTCGACGTGAGCCCCTTTGTCGTCAGCGGCATCGCGAGCGCGCTGGTGGCCGTCGTGGGCGTGCCGCTGGCCGCAATCGCGCTCGTGCTGGAGGTGTTCGGCGCGGCCTACGGACCGCCTGCGATCCTCGCTGTGGGCGTCACCTACGTGCTCACCGTGCGCTTCACGGTCTACCGGACCCAGCGGCGCAGCGCGAACCCCGAGGCCGACGAGACCGGCGGCATCCCAGGCGCCTGACCGCCTGCGATCCTCCAGGTCCTTCGCCGATCAAGCCCCGATCCGCAGCCGCCCTTCCTCGACGGTGGTGGGCAAGCGCAGGGTCGCCTCGGTCCCCTCCCCGGTCGAGCGCACCAGCACCCGACCGCCGAGCCGCCGCGCCAGGGCGTGAACCAGGCCCAGGCCGATGCCCGTGCCGCGGTGGGATCGGGTCCAGCCGTCGTCGCCGACCGCGAAGGGTAGCCGGGCAGCCAGCACCGCCGACGGGATCCCCGGCCCGGTGTCGACCACCTGGATGACGACGTCGTCTCCGGCGTGCTCGACGCGCACGACCACCCCACCCTCGTCGGTGAACTTCACCGCGTTGTCGACCAGGTGGTGCACGGCGCGACCGACACGCTCGAGATCCACCGACAGGGGCTGAAGGCTCCCGCCGGGCACGACCACGTCCAGCGAGATCCCCTTCTGGCGCGCCAGCGGTCGGGCCCGATCGACCAGCGCCGAGACCCAGCCCCAGCCGTCGACGTCGACGTGGCGGGACTCGACCGAGTCGGCGGTGGTCGTGTACGAGAGGATGTCCTCGACCAGCTCGTGCAGGTCACGGCTGGACTGCCGCGCCGCCTGGAGCAGTCCGTGGTCGCGATCGCCCGGGTCGTCGGCCAACAGGTCGAGCACCCCGATGATCCCGTGCAGCGGGGTCCGAAGCTCGTGGCTGACCGCGGCGAGGAAGCGCTGGCGAGCCTCCGCCGCTTGCACAGCCTCGTCCCGGGCCAGCACCAGGTCCTCCTCGTGGGCCCGACGGCGGGCCTCGGCGTGCACGAGCTCGTCGCGCAGGGTCATCAGCGCCCTGAGCACCCGACCCGCCTCGGCGGGCGCGTCGCTCGGCACCTCGATCGCCCAGTCGCCGTCTGCGAGCGCGAGGGCGGTCCGCTCCGCTGTCGCCATCGGGCCGACCACCCAGCGCTGGAGTGCGACGACGCACAGGATGATGCCGACGGCGAAGAGGGACAGCAGCAGCAGCGGTCCCATGGACAAGGTCAGCTGCATGCGGCGATCGGCCTGCTCCACCGGCTGCTGACTCGCCACGCGCAGGCGCTCGATCAGCTGGGCATGGCGGGCCTCGAACTCGGCCGCCATCGCTTCGTCGAGGCCCCGATCGCCGCTGCTTCGCTCCAGATCCAGGCGACGGCGGAGGGCGAGC
>CALATR010001168.1 GCA_937891875.1 uncultured Pseudomonadota bacterium
CGGGCTGCTCGGTCCAGGTGTCCTGCCCGACCGTGTTCCCGTCCGCGGTCGGGTTCGTGTACTCGGTGGCGCATGCCGTAGCGCCCACGATCGCGGCAAGCAGGATGAAACGCTGGTTTCTCACAGAGACCTCCGGGTTCTCGACACCTGCGGCTCGCAGGTTCGACGGCCCCTTGTCACATGCTTGACGCTGTTCTCACAAGCAGAACACCTCAATTTCCTGCTTCAGCCCTCGGAGAACGCGTGATGGTGGGGGTTGGGACCCTCACCCTTCCGCCGGTCGGAGCCGGAGCTTGCCCCGCGGCTCCGCCCGGCATCGGCCAGGTTAAAGCATCCGTCGTACTGGAGGGACCATGACCAGCTCGGATGAAGGCCCATGACGAGGGCAGCGCGGTCAGCCGTTCTCACCCTCGCGATGTCCGCGTGCGCGGTCAGCAGCCTCCGCCCCATCAACAGCGACGACACCGACCTGCCAGACACCGACACGGACACGGACACGGACGCCCCCTCCTGCGAGCCGCTCGACGCTCCCCCCGTGACCGTCACCTCCCCCACCCTCTGCGAGCGCCCGGTGCCTCTCTCTCCGCCGAGGCTGAAGTGGTCGTTGCCGATATCGTGGGATGGGGTCTACGAGGTTCGAGCAGGCCGGCTGCTCGATCTGGACGAGAACGGAGTGGTCGATGCCTTTGACCCCCCAACGCTGACCGTGTCCGGTCCAACGCACGAGGTTCGCGTTCACTACCGGACCCACCTGATCGACGGCCGCACCGGAGCAATCCAGGACACCGTGGAAGACTTCCTGGTCTCGACGATCTTCCGAGTCGACCCGTCGGAATCTCCCAGCGCCTGGGGCACCGGGTGGCTCGCACCGGACGTGGGAATCTGTGGCTGGACGCCAGACTCAGGGCTGTCGTGTGATGGTCTGAACAAACGCACCCCTGTCCTGAACATGCTGCCCGTTGACGCGAATCACGACGGGAAGCCAGAGCTGGCCCATCTTCTTGGGCTGCTCGACCCCCGCACGAGCACCGCGACCCTCGACCTCGACGAAAACTTGGCTTCATGGTCGACGACAGCGTGGGATCTCGACGGAGACGGCATCGATACGCAGCTTGTAGCCGGATCCGCATACAAGCTCGGGACCCTCCGCTGCGACGACTATGAGGGCGCCATCGTGGCTGTCACGAAGGGACCCGATGGTGGGCCACTCGTCGTGCGGACTGGGCGACTCTGGGGTGCCCCTGGACTCCGGATCGGCGGAGCGGTGTGTGGGAGTGAGGTCGTCTCGGTCCCGCTGGGGCCCCGCGAGACCGTGCAGGGGCTCGCGATCGGGGACCTCGACGCCGATGGTCGTGTGGAGCTGGTGGCGTCGCTGCAGGTGTACACGGACGACGGCTACCTCGCGGCGAGCCTCATGGCGGTCGAGCTCGACGGCACGCCCATGTGGCGCGTCGACGACCTCCCGACCGGGGTATTCTCGGCGACTCTCGCGGATCTCGACGGAGACGGCGCCTTCGAGGTCATCGGCGGAGCGCCGGCCATCTACGAAGGTGCGACGGGACGCTTGCTGCACCATCTCGGCGACCCTCCACCGTATGTGGGCAGCGCGCCAGGCCAAGACTTCATCTTCCCGGTGGACATCGACGGGGACCTCGCCTTGGACATCGTGGTCGTCCATCAGGACCGGGTCGATGTCTACGAGGGCACGGAACCCTGGGCGCCAGGACCCTCGGTGTGGCACAGCGCCGCGTTCTCGGGCAGCACCATCGAACCGGACATGACCGTTCCGCAGGATCCGAAGCCTCCGTGGGAGGGCGACGGGACGTTCCGCGCCGCCACGGGGCATGGGCCTGCGATGGGCGCCGGCACCGACCTGGCCGCGCGCGTCGTGCGGGTGTGTGAGGAGGAGTGCCAGCTCGGTAGCGTCCGCGTCGGCATACAAGCCGGCAACCTCGGCGAACGACCGGTGGAGCGCCCCACCGACCTGGTCTTGGAGGTGATGCGGGGCGGCACCTGGGAGGAGGCGAGCCGGACCCGCTACGCGTCCATTTCAGCCGCGCAGTGGCTCGAGGGTGTGGACGTCGAGATCGACAGCGACCCGCGGGTCGAAGATGTCCGCGTCTCGCTCGTACCCGCTGGCTGGGTCGCCTCCCGTGAGTGTGACGGCGCGGCGGCGGAGGAACGGCTGGAGAGGGGGATCTGCGAGTAGGCCCCACGCCGTCCGGAGACCCTCACCCCTCCGCCGGCCGGAACCGCATCTCCAGCTTCCCACCCATCATCTGCCCGGTCAGGAACAGCTCCTCGCCGCGCATCCGCCAGGCCCACGATCCCTCCTGGATCGCCTGCAGCACCTGACCGAGGCCGCCCGCCGCGGGCACGGCGAACGGGTCGCTCTTCCTGCCATGCATGGTGAGGCCGCTGGTCACGAGCTCGGCGAACTGGATGCGGTGGTCGCCCGCCACCTGCCAGCGCCCCGGGGCCAGGCCGCTGGTGCCGACCTGCTCGGCCATCTCCAGCGCCTCGGGGGGCCCGGCGAAGGCGTCCGCGAGCAGCAGCTCGAGCCGACCGTCCGCGTGCAGCGTCCAGGTGATGCCGCGCACGCCGAACAGCTGTCCAAACCCCTGCGCACTCACGTTCTCCCACGCGCCGACCGGTCCGCCGACCGCCGGACGCAGCGCCCCGCCCCCGCCGAGCGCCCCGGCGAGCGTCTTGTGCACCCGTCCGCCGCTCGCCCAGGCCTGCGCGATGACCGCGTCCCCGACCGTGTGGATCAGCCCGCCGCGCCGGTGCGAAGGCACTTCGATCCGCGCCCAGGTCCAGGGCGTCAGGCTCACCGGGATGTCTTGCCGCGCCGCCAGCTCCACCGGGAGCGACACCTCGCTGGCGAGCCCCTTGCCGAAGACGAAGCCCCCGACCTCGAGCCAGGTGGCCCCGTCGACCGCCTCCTCCCCGCTGACCCACGCCGTCGCCTGCGCCCACGGATCCCGCCCCAGCCGCCGCAGCGCCCGGTAGACCGCGATCCCCTGCCGCGGATCCACGCCTGGATCGCCCACTTCTGCCGCCCGAAGCAGATCCGCGAGCCCCAGCTGCAGCTCCGGACACGCGAGATCCACCGCCTCCAGCGCGGCCCCCACCCAGCGCCAGTCCGCCAGATCGGGCTGTGAACCGGCCACCTCCGCCAGCGCCACCAGCGCCGCCCCCTCAGCCACGCAGCACCCCGCCCGCCGCCACCGATCCAGCCGCGCCTCGCCAGCAGGCTCGTCCGGGTGGTGCATGTCCGGGCCCAGGAGAGCGCGGGACAGCGTGAGGGAGGTGTCATCGAGCGCGTAGAGCCCGTCGACCTCGCCGAACGCGACCTGGATCGTCGGGCCGGGCGGCAGGTGGGTCAGCGCGGCGTCGAGGGTGCTGCGCAGGGGATCGATCAGCGCAGCGACGTCATCGGCGAGGGCGAGGCGGGTCATGGCTGGCTCCAAGAGGGCAGCGTAGACACGTGGAGGGGATCGGGGAAGGTCGAGGTGGGCAAGGCTGGAGGAAATGGAGGGGCGGAGCGGCACTCGGCACAGAGGCTCAGAGGCGCAGAGGGCTTCACAGAGGGGTTCACAGAGGGGTTCACAGAGGGGTTCACAGAGGCCCACGCGATCCGGCTCCTCTAAACACTTGGTTAATACTAAGGAATCGCGCGACAGTTGAGCGCCGGCCCGATGGGGGCTGGGTGATCTGCGCGCGTCGAGCCGCACCCTCACCACGAAGGCACGGAGGCACCGAGGGCCACGGAGAGGGGAAACCAGGAGGCGGACCGAGCTGTGCTTCCGGGTTCGAGTTTTGATAGCCTCGAACGCCACTTCCGGGCGATCGCTCCTCCTCTCTGCCGGAGCGGCTGGGGTGTCCCGACCGAGAGGACGGGCCCTCGGCTGGAACCGCTCCGCAAGGCCATGGACAAGACCCGCCAGCACGACCCCGTTGGTGTCGTCCACTCCCGCCTCCGTGGCCCTCCGCGTCTCCGTGCCTTCGTGGTGGGGGCAGGGCAGACCGCGCGGACCGTCCTCGGTCTCCCCTTCGTTCGGTCCGACCCCTACGCCACCACAGCACCCAGCAGCTCCTCCAGGGCCTCGGCGAGCACGTCTGCCTGGAACGGCTTGGTCAACGTGGCGACGGCGCCGTCGCCGGGCAGGTCGAGGTCGAGGTGATCGGCGGTGTAGCCGGTGATGAAGAGCACCGGCAGATCGGGGCGGATCCTGCGGGCGAGCTCCGCGATGGCGCGGCCGCTGCCGTCCTCGAGCACCGCGTCGGTCACCAGGGCGACGAAGGTGCTGGCGTCGGCCTCGAACCGCCTGCGCGCCTCCTCGGTCCCGCGGGCGCACACGACCTGCCAGCCGTAGCGGCGCAGCTGGCCGGCGACCGCCTCGCGCACGAGCTCGCTGTCCTCGACCAGGAGCACGGTGCCCTCGCCGCCGGCCACCTCCCGGTCCACGGGCTGGTCGGTCGGACCCAGCTCGGTGTCCGCCCGCGGCAGCCACACGGTGAACGTCGTGCCTGCGCCGGGCGTGCTCTGCACCTCGATCTCGCCGTGGTGGTTGCGGACGATCTCGCGGACCGTGGCCAGGCCGAGCCCGGTGCCCTCGCCGTGGCGGCGGGTCGAGAAGTAGGGGTCGAAGATGCGGGCCTGGGTCGCGTCGTCCATGCCGATCCCGGTGTCCGAGACCGAGAAGCCGACCTGATCGGGGCGTCCGGGGCGCACGGTGGAGGAGACCTCGAGGCGGCCGCCGCGGGGCATGGCGTTGCGCGCGTTGATCACGAGATTGAGGAGGATCTGGTGGAGCTTTCCGGGATCCGCCAGCACGGATCCGGTGTACTCGTCGAGGTCGAAGACCACCTCGACATGCTCGCCGAGGACCCGGGTGAAGAACTCGCGGGCGTCGAGCAGGGTCCTGTTGAGCGGCACGACCCGGGGGTGGGCCTCGTTGCGGCTGCTGAACGCAAGCAGCTGGCGGTTGAGGTCGGCGCCGGAGAGAGCGGCGTGCTCGATGGTGCGCAGCTCGGCCTCGACCACAGAGCCCTCGCCCAGGGACATGCGGGCGCGGTCGACCCCGCCCAGCACGACCATCAGGAGGTTGTTGAAGTCGTGCGCGACCCCGGCGGCGAGGCGGCCGAGGGCCTCGCTGCGGGCGGCGTCGGCGAGGGCCGCCACGGCCTGTTGGTGGCGCGCCTCGGCGTCGCGGCGGCGGGTGATCTCGGAGCGCAGGCGGTCGATGTGGTAGACGACCCCTGCGGCGAGCAGGCCGAGGGCGGCGAGCACCAGCGAGCC
>CALATR010001169.1 GCA_937891875.1 uncultured Pseudomonadota bacterium
AGCGATCCCGCCGCCACCCGCCGATGTCGGGCATGACGACGGTGGTGTTGGGAACCGGATCGCCCAGGTGCAGCTCGGGCTCGTCCACGATGACCCAGCCGCCGGGCGAGCCCCCCCGCTTGCGACCGAAGCGGGTGAGCACGTCCGCACCCGCGAAGGACGCCACAGAGGCGTGGCTGTACTGGGGGCGCGGCGTGAGGTGCAGCTCCCCGTTGAGGATCTCGGCCACCATGTTCTCGGGAGCGTCGATGACGTCCTGGTACGTGGCCGGCTTGTTGACCGATGCGGTCATGGGCACCTCGACCTCCAGTGTAGCGCGCCGCTGGGCGCGCCGACCTACCACCAGTCGGTGTCGTCCCAGCTGTCGGTGTCGCCGGCATCGGTGTCGTCGGTGAACGCCTCGCTCCCGCCACACGCCTCGAGGCTGCTGTAGCTGTCGATGGCGTCCAGGCAGAACGCCTCGCACACCGTGGCTTGCTCCTGGTTCTCCCAGCACGCGCCGTCCGGGCCGTAGGTGACCCGGAAGGTGTTGGTCATCTGCCCGACCGTCTCCAGGCAGGTGATGGCCTGCTCACACGCGGCCTTCTCTTCCTCGAACTTGCTTCCACACGCGGTCACCACGAGGGCGACCGCCAAAAACAGGCGGTTCATCCTTGCTCCTTTGTACGCCCCCCCAGTTGGGAGCGCCGCCGGAGTACCCCCGTCGGAGGTCGCTGCCAGGAAATCCGGGGCCGTTCTCCCGATCAGGAAGAAGAACGCCCACTACCAGGCCGAAGAATCTCGACGTTCGCCTACTTCGCCGCCTCGCTCTGCTCCGAAGGACCGTCGGGGTCGTAGCCGAGGTTCGGGGCCAGCCAGCGCTCGGTCTCCTCGATGCTCCAGCCCTTGCGCTCGGCGTAGTCGACCACCTGATCGCGCTCGATCTTGCCGACGCCGAAGTACTTGGCGTCGGGGTGGGCGAAGTAGAAGCCGGACACGGACGCGGTGGGCATCATGGCCATGGACTCGGTGAGCGCGATGCCGACGTGCTCCTCGATGTCGAGCAGGTCGAACAGGCGGCGCTTCTCGGTGTGGTCGGGACACGCGGGGTAGCCGGGGGCCGGGCGGATGCCCTGGTACTGCTCGGCGATGAGCTGCTCGTTGGAGAGCGTCTCGTCGCTCGCGTAGCCCCACAGCTCCTTGCGCACGCGCTCGTGCAGGTGCTCGGCGAAGGCTTCGGCCAGGCGATCGGCCAGCGCTTTGAGCAGGATGCTGCTGTAGTCGTCGTGGTCGGCGGCGAAGCGGGCGAGGTGCTCCTCGATGCCGTGGCCGGCGGTCACGGCGAACATGCCGAGCCAGCCCTCGTGCCCGCTGCCCTGCCCCGGCACGTAGTCGGCGAGGCACAGGTTGGGCTGTCCGTCGGGCTTGTGGTTCTGCTGGCGCAGGAAGTGGAAGGTGTCGAGCACCTCGTCCCGGGCGTCGTCCGCGTAGACCACGACGTCATCGCCGACCGACGCCGCCGGCAGCAGCGCGGCGAGGCCCTTCGGCTGGAGCCAGCCTTCCTGGCTGATCTTCGCGAGCATGTCCTGCGCGTCCTCGAAGAGCTTGCGCGCGTGGGGGCCGACCACCTCGTCGTCGAGGATGGCCGGGTACGCACCGGCGAGCTCCCAGGTGCGGAAGAACGGACCCCAGTCGATGCGGTTGACCAGCACGTCCACGTCGACTTCGTAGATGTGCACACCGGGCTCGGCGGGGGCGGGCACCGGGCTGCCGTGCCAGTCGGGCGACAGCGCGCGGCTGCGGGAGTCCTCGATGGACCGCCGCTTTGTCTTGCGACCGCCGGCGGCGCGGCGAGCGCGCGCGTCGGAGTAGGCCTCGGCGGTCTCGCGGACGAAGTCGTCGCGCATGGTGTCGGACAGCAGGCGCCCGACCACGCCGACCGCGCGGCTGGCGTCC
Organism: uncultured Pseudomonadota bacterium; assembly: GCA_937891875.1. GTDB lineage: Bacteria > Myxococcota_A > UBA796 > UBA796 > REDI01. The sequence goes on from CALATR010001169.1 coordinate 1,936, forward strand.
TGCACGTAGATGACGGGCCCGTGGTAGCTGGGGTCGATCTTGACCGCGGTGTGGATGCGGCTGGTCGTGGCGCCGCCGATCATCAGCGGAAGCTCGAAGCCCTGGCGCTCCATCTCCTTGCCGACGTGCACCATCTCGTCCAGGGACGGGGTGATGAGGCCGGACAGGCCGATGACGTCGACCTTGTGCTTGCGGGCCTCGTCCAGGATCCTCTGGGCGGGCACCATGACGCCGAGGTCGATGACCTCGAAGCCGTTGCACTGCAGCACGACACCGACGATGTTCTTGCCGATGTCGTGCACGTCGCCCTTGACCGTGGCCATGAGCACGCGGCCCACGGGCTCGGTGTTGCCGCTCTCCGCCTTCTCCGCCTCCAGGAAGGGCTCGAGGTAGGCGACCGCCTTCTTCATGACCCGGGCCGACTTGACGACCTGGGGCAGGAACATCTTGCCCGCGCCGAAGAGGTCGCCGACGACGCTCATGCCGTCCATCAAGGCGCCCTCGATGACGTCGAGGGTCCGGGTGCTCTGCTGGCGGGCCTCCTCGGTGTCCTGCTCGATGTAGTCGGTGATGCCGTGCACCAGGGCGTGCTCCAGCCGCTTGCCGACCGGGCCCTCGCGCCATGCCTCATCCAAGGCCTCGGCCTTCTTGCCCTTTCCACGGTACTTGTCGGCGATCTCCAGCAGTCGCTCGGTCGCGTCGGAGCGCCGGTTGAGGATCACGTCCTCCACCCGCTCGCGCAGGTCGGCGTCGAGGTCGTCGTAGAAGGCGAGCTGGGCCGGGTTGACGATGCCCATGTCCATGCCCGCCTGGATGGCGTGGTACAGGAACACGGAGTGGATCGCCTCGCGGACCGGGTTGTTGCCGCGGAAGGAGAAGCTGACGTTGGACACGCCGCCGCTGACCTTGGCCAGCGGAAGCTCGGCCTTGATGCGGCGGGTCGCCTCGATGAAGGCGACCGCGTAGGCGTCGTGCTCCTCGATGCCCGTGGCGACCGCGAAGATGTTCGGGTCGAAGACGATGTCCTGGGGCGGGAAGCCGACCTGCTCGACGAGGATCTTGTAGCTTCGAGCGCAGATCTCGACCTTGCGATCGATCGTGTCGGCCTGGCCCTGCTCGTCGAAGGCCATGACGATGACCGCGGCGCCGTAGCGGCGGACCAGGGTCGCCTGGGCGATGAAGCTCTCCTCGCCTTCCTTCAGCGAGATCGAGTTCACGATGCCCTTGCCCTGCACGCAGCGCAGTCCGGCCTCGATGACCTCCCACTTCGAGGAGTCGAGCACGATGGGCACGCGGCTGATGTCGGGCTCGGCGGCGATGAGGTTGAGGAACGTGGTCATCGCCTCGACGCCGTCGAGCATGCCCTCGTCCATGTTGATGTCGATGAGCTGGGCGCCGTTGTTGACCTGCTGGCGGGCCACCGAGAGGGCGGTGTCGTAGTCGCCCTCCTTGATGAGCTTCTTGAACCGCGCCGAGCCGGTGACGTTGGTGCGCTCGCCGATGTTCATGAACAGGTCGTCGGGACGGCCGTAGATGAGGGGTTCGAGGCCCGAGAGTCGCAGGTAGGGGCTCTTGTCGGGCACGGTCCGCGGGGACACGCCACGCACGGCGTCGGCGATGGCGCGGATGTGGTCGGGGGTGGTGCCACAGCAGCCGCCGACGATGTTGAGGAAGCCCGACCGGGCCCACTCGCCGATGTGGGCCGCCATGTCGGCGGGGGTGAGGTCGTAGCCGCCGAACTCGTTGGGCAGGCCGGCGTTGGGGTGGGCGCTGACGTAGATGTCGGCGTTGTCGTGCAGGACCTCGACGTACTGCCGCAGCATGTCCGGCCCGAGCGCGCAGTTGAGGCCGACCGACAGGGCCTTGCCGTGGCTGACGCTGATCCAGAACGCCTCGGTGGTCTGACCGGACAGGGTGCGCCCGGATGCGTCGGTGATCGTGCCGCTGATCATCACCGGGATCTCGATCCCCCGCTCCTCGCGGACCTCGTCCACCGCGAACAGGGCGGCCTTGACGTTGAGCGTGTCGATGATGGTCTCGAGGAGGATCAGATCGGCGCCGCCGTCGAGCAGGCCCTCGATGTTCTCCTTGAACGCGACCCGCAGCTGCTCGAAGGTGACGTTGCGGAAGCCCGGGTTGTTGACGTCGGGGCTGATGGAGGCGGAGCGGTTGGTGGGACCGACCGAGCCCGCGACCCAGCGCGGCTTGCCGTCCTTCGCGGTGGCGGCGTCACAGGCCTCACGGGCGAGGCGCGCGCCAGCGGTCGCCATCTCCTTCGCCAGGTCCTGCATGTCGTAGTCGGCCTGGGCGATGGTCGTGGCGGTGAAGGTGTTGGACTCGAGGATGTCCGCGCCGGCGTCCAGGTACAGGTCGTGGATGGAGCGGATGATCTCGGGCTGGGTCAGGACCAGCAGGTCCGAGTTGCCGCGCACCTCGGTGTGCCAGTCCGCGAAGCGTTGGCCACGAAAGCCGGCTTCGTCGAGCTTGTGGCGCTGGATGAGGGTGCCCATGGCGCCGTCGAGGATGAGAATGCGCTCGGACAGGGCCTGGTGCAGGGCCTGCAGGCGGCCACCGCGGGTGTTCAGGTCGGGCATGGGGACTTCCAGGGGTCAGGCGGACGGGGTCCGCGCATAGACGGTGAGAATCTCGAAGTGCGGTGGGCGACGCTCGCGGCCGGTCGGGGCGCACAGGTCGACCTCGAAGCCGGCCTCGCCGAGCCAGCGGCGCAGCTGGGAGGGCTCGAAGCCGTGCTGGACGTGCCCGTAGCCGGCGACGACGTCGGCGTGGGGATGGGCGCACAGGTCGACCGCGATGAGGTCCCCGTCGGGGGTGAGCACCCGGCGGGCCTCGCGCAGCACCTGGCACGGATCGCTGGCGTAGCAGAGGGCGGCGAGCAGCAGGAGGTGGTCGACCGAGCCGTCCTCGACGGGCAGATCGTGCATGTCACCGCGCATGAAGCGCACGTTGCCCAGGTGGGACAGGCGGCGGCGACCGCTGGTGACCACGTTGTCGGACAGATCGACGCAGGTCACGCTGCGGGCGCGGGGGGCGAGCAGCTCGGCCAGGGCGCCGTCCCCGGAGGCGACGTCGAGCACGCGGCCCAGACGGCACAGGCCGGCCAGGCCACGACCGAGCGATTGCCAGGTTCTGCCAGGGGAATAGTGACGCGCCATGCGGCCGGCGACCGCGTCGGCCCACGAGGTGGTGTCGACCGAGCGCGCCTCGAGCACGTCCTGCAGCCTGCGGGCATCCGCCTCCAGCACCCCGTCCTGCACGCGCTCGATGGCACCCCAGGCGGCCTTGACCTCGGTGGGCCAGCCGCCCTCGGGCAGGCCGTAGAAGGCGCTGCTCCCCTCGCGGCGGTCGAGCACGACGCCGGCCTCGCGCAGGCGGCGCAGGTGGGTGGACACCCGGGGCTGGGGCAGCCCGGTGGCCTTGACCATCTCGGCGACGGTGAGCTCTTGATCGCGAAGCATGGCCAGCAGGCGCACCCGGGTGGGGTCGCCCAGCAGCTTGAAGACTTCGAGGGTGTCGTTGAGGTCCGGCATGGGCATGCGGCTATCCGGATAGAAACATGCGCTCAACCCCCTTCGGCCCGATCGATCCGCCTGTCGCGCGATGTTTTGGAATGCAACCGTGTGACGCACCCCCGAGCTTGCACACCGTCGAAGCCTGCAGGGGTGAAGATCGTGATTTACGGTCAAACGCCGACTTTCAGTGAACCGAAACCTCTTCCGCTCGCCGGCTTCCCGGTGGTGGAGGGTGCTTTCGTGCCATTTCATGGTGACACGCCCGTCCGCCTTGTCTACAGTCCCCGTGGGTTGACATGCTTGCCACACGGCCGGCGACCCCTTACCACGCGCTCCGGATGGGCCGAGTATTGGCCCCCCTCATCCAGATGGAGGACCTCATGACCCGCAAGATTGCCCTGCTCGCTCTGCTCTCCTTCGGTGGCCTTGGCGCCGTCGCCTGTGACAACGGTGACACCGACGAGACCGAGACCACCGACAGCACCGACAGCACCGACAGCACCGACAGCAC
>CALATR010001170.1 GCA_937891875.1 uncultured Pseudomonadota bacterium
CTGCAGGGGCTCGCCGGCGGTGGCGAACAGCGTGAGCAACAGGGCGATCACAGGGCACCCCCGTCCGGCGCGGAGGCGTCGGCGCTGCCGTCCTGTCCAGCCTCGGGCTTGGGCAACAACGGAGGTCGTTCCTGGCCTTTCTCCTTGAGCTGGAACTCGAGGCGCTCAACCAGGATCCCCGGCGCGACAGCGCTCACCGGCACCCAGCCCGACTCGGCGCCGCAGCTGCCGTTGAAGACCTGGACCTCGTCGCTGGCGGCCAGGATGTTGCGGAAGGCGACCAGCGGGGTGCCCACCAGATCGATGCCGCGAACCAGCTGGTCGGGGCGGCCGTCGGCGTAGACCCGCCAGGTGGTGTTGGCGCGCACGTTGAAGGCGTTGGGCGTGACCCGGCCGGTCATGGTGAAGCCGCCGTCGATGTCGCTGACCAGGTAGCCGTACTCGAGCCCCTGGGCCTTCAGCTCCTTGCGCAGCAGGGCGCGCAGCTGCTCGCGGGAGACGGTCTTGTCGGCCTCGACGATGGTGTTGCCCATCCGGGGCACCGGCGCGCTTCCCGCCTGGCGCCGACCGTGGCCGTTGCTGTGGGCGACCTCGGGCAGGGGGCTGCGACCCATCAGGAAGCCCTTGAAGATGCCGTCCTCGACCAGCTCGGCGCGGGCGGCGGGCACCCCCTCGTCGTCGAAGGTGTAGTGGCCATTGAGGTCGACCCCGTCCCACGCGGCGATCGTCGGGTCGTCGTAGACGTCGATGAAGTCGGGCAGGATGGACTCCCCGACCGCAGCGGCGAAGGTGCGGCCTTCGTACTCGCTCTTCTGGCGGTGGCCCTCGACCCGGTGGCCGAACACCTCGTGGAAGAAGACCGCGGTGGCGCGACCCTCGAGGATGACCGGACCGGAGTAGGGCGTGCCGCGGGGGGCCTGACGCAGGGCGCCCAGGTGGGCGACCGCCTCGTCGACCCAGGCGCGCAGGGCGTCGGCGTCGGGGAGCTGGGTGGGGTCGTGCACGTCGAAGGCGCGGTAGACGCTGACCTCGTCGCCGTCGTCGGCCACGGTGCGGGCCTGCAGCGCGAGGCGGGCCTGGGTGCGACCGTGCTGCAGGCGGGTGCCCTCGGAGTCGACGAAGGTCTTGACCTCGCGCACGGCGTCGAGGCGCACGAAGCCGCTGAACACCTGCTCGTCCTGGTCCAGCTGGGTGGAGAGCTCGACCAGGATCGGCTTCCAAGCGTCCAGATCGACCTCGATCTCCGGCACGGGCTCGCTCGCCTTCACGGGCTGCCGGGGCTCGAAGTCGGGGGCCTGGACCTCCTCGTCGACCTTCACGGTGCGCTCGGCGCGGATCATGACGATGCGCTCGGCAGCGTCGCGGTACTGCCCGTCGAGGGCGCGCCAGACCGCGTGGCGCAGGGCGTCGTCGGCATCGTCCCCGGCGGGCAGGAGGCGGCTGCGGCGGCTCGAGCCCTCCATGGCGGAGAAGCCGCGGAGCGCCCGGCTGGAGTCGAGCTCCGGCGTGCCGACGCGCAGGTCCGCGTCGAGGATCCGCTGGTCCTTCCGGTCGATCGCAGACAGCGTGCCGTCCTGGGCCGACAGGCGCCACGACTGGATGTCGGTCACGGCGAGGGCGGCGTAGTGGGGCTTCTCGGGCTGCTCGGACAGGATCTTCCAGGCCTTGTCGAGCTCGCCGGCGAGCAGGTCCTGCAGGTGGGTGCTGGCGACCCTGGCCTGGGCCGCGGGGGCGTCGGCCGAGCCGGTGTCGGCGCCGAGCGCACCGGAGGGGCCGAGCAACGGGATGGCACACAGCAGGATGGCAGGGAGCAGGCGCACGAGTCGGCCTCCGGGGTGACGGGTCGGCCTAACCGACCATCGCGGTGGGGCGCCGGTTCGTCACGGCGGGTCAGGACTTTGTGCGAGACTGCATCGGTGGCTGCTGAACAGTCGGAGGGTCGGGGCTGGAGGGAGTGGCAGTGCGCAGGCCGGTGACACACCCCCACCACGGAGACACGAAGTCACGGAGGGCCACGGAGGGAGGCGTGGCGGGTCGCGTGGACGGGGGCACCAGACCGGCCTTGGAGTGCCTTGCAGACCTGTTCCAGCCAGCGACCTGTCCTCTCGGCCGGGAGTACGTCGTGGTTCAAGCCAGACGGCGTCCTCTCGGCTGGACATGCTCTGCAGGTCCCCAATGAAATCCGCACGTACGGGACTGAACGCCCCGCCTCTCGCCTCTCCGTGGCCCTCCGCGCCTCCGTGCCTTCGTGGTGAGGGCAGTCGACTCCGCGCGGACCGCCGCGCCCGGTGTCCGATGCCCCCGGTGTGGCAGCGGTGAGGCCATCCGCCCAGGCAATCGACTCGTATTGTGAGGCGATTAATCGTGTTATTCGACTCACGCCGTGATGCGTTTGCGCGAGTCCTTCGCATCACGCTCGCGGAGATCCGGTGGAACACGAGGTCGAAGGCGGACCCTACGTCTGGCAGACCCCGGCCTGGCCGCACGGCTGGCGCTGGGACCCGGCCGCGCTGGTGGACGGAGAGGCGGAGGTGCGCCGGCTGCAGGGTCGGGTCCGGGCCAAGGCCGCGCTGCTCACCGGAGAGGACGCCGCCGCGCTGAGGCTGGAGGCGGTGAGTGAGGAGGCCCTGCGCACGTCGGGTATCGAGGGGGAGGTGCTGCAGCGGGACTCGGTCCGTGCCTCCGTCCGCCGCCACCTCGAGGGGGATCTGGGCCTCCTGCCCCGCCATCGCGCGGTGGACGGTCTGGTCGAGGTCCTGCTCGACGCCACGGCCAACGCCGAGGAACCGCTGACCACCGAGCGCCTGTGCGCCTGGCACGCGGCGCTCTTTCCCACCGGCCGCTCCGGCATGCGCGC
>CALATR010001171.1 GCA_937891875.1 uncultured Pseudomonadota bacterium
ATGACGTCGGGTCCCGCCGGCACCGGCACGTCGACCACCGTCCCGTTGCTCACCGCCCCGTCCACGGTCCAGACCCAGGTGTCGATCGGATCGTCGGAGACGGCGTAGAACCGCATCTCTCCGCAGTTCGGGTTCAGGCACAGCGCACCGAGCGTCACCTCCAGCGGCGTGCAGGCGGACGCGGTGAAGAGCACGGCGGCGAGGGTCATCAGGGAGCGTGACAACGGGACCTCCAGGGGGCGTACCGTGCCCTAGCGGACTGCGAGTCCACATCATCCCCACGCGGATCCTACGCGTCCGTGCTGCACGCCGTTATGCGAGCGTGGGGCCTGCGAATGCCCCTTCCGGAGGCTTCCCTGCTCCTGCTCCTCGCGACCCTCGGCCACGCCCTCGCCACCGAGCCGGAGGCGGTGACCGCCGCGGAGCCCGCCGTGACCGCCGCCTCGGATCCCTTCGCGGTACACGCCCGCGTCGTCACCCTCGACAACGGCTTGCGCGTCGTGGTCGAGCGCATCGACCGCACCGACGAGCTGGCCCTGCACCTGCACGTCGGCGTCGGCTCCCGGGACGAGGAGCCCGGCCAGTACGGCCTCGCCCACCTGTTCGAGCACCTGATGTTCGAGGGCAGCGAGCACGCCCGAGGCAACGCCTACGACACGCTCGTCACCGGGGCTGGCGGCGAGAACAACGCGTTCACCACCGAGGACGAGACCGCCTACCACGTGGTCGCGCCGTCGGGAGCCCTGGAGCGCCTGCTCTTCCTGGAGTCCGATCGCCTGGGCTTCCTGTCCGCCGGCGTGACCGAGGAGGCGGTCAAGAACCAGATCGACGTGGTGATCCAGGAGCGCGAGCAGGGCTACGCCGCCGTGCACGGCAAGGACTACGACGTGCTCCAGCAGATGGTCTACCCACAAGGCCATCCCTACCACCGGCCGGTGATCGGCACGGTCGACGACGTCGAGGCCTTCACCGTCGACAAGGCCCGGGCCTTCCACCGCCGCTACTACCAGCCGTCCAACGTCGTGCTGGGCGTCGTCGGCAACATCGACCTCGACCACGCCATCGAGCGAACCGCCTGGTGGTTCTCCGACGTGCCCGACCAGGGGCCGGTGGCGCGCATCGACCCCGAGGACCTGCCGCGCCACGGCACCACCCAGCGCGGCATCCTCGCCGACAACGTCGACGACACCACGGTCTACCTGTCGTGGGACGGGGCTGCGATCAACGACCCCGACGAGGCCGCCCTCGTGGTGGCCAGCTTCATCCTGTCTGACGGCCGAGGAACCAGGATCGACCGGCACTACTACAAGAAGGGCTGGATCACGGACTCGGACGCGCGCTCCTGGTCGCAGGAGCTGGACGGCCAGTTCCTGGTCTCGCTCACCTCGGACAAGCCCAAGCCCAAGCCCCTGGAGCGCATCCTGCGCAAGGAGGTGGCGAAGCTCGCCAGCAAGCCGCCGTCGGAGGCCGAGCTGGACCGGGCGCGGCGCAAGATCCGCGGCCTGCTCCTCGACTCCCTGGAGCGCCCCGCCGACCGGGTGGAGGTCCTGGTCGACTGTGTGCGCCTGGACGGAGATCCCGACTGCACGCGGACCGACTGGGCACGCATCCAGGCCGTCACCCCCGCGGACGTCTCCGCCGCCATCGCCCGCCTCGGCGAGCCTGCCGCCATGCTGATCGTCGCGCCGACCTCCGACGCCCCCGCCCTGGACGAGGGGATGTCCTACGTGGAGCCGATGTGATCGCCCTGCTGCTCGCCGGCCTCGCCCTGTCCGCCGACGTCGCCCCCGATGACGCGCCGCCCCTCGAGGAGGACGGCCCGGAGCTCGTCGCCGAGGTCGCCGGTCCCGATCGCTCCGCCCCCCCGCCGGTCGCCGCGGCCACCCCGCTGCCCCAGCCGGCCATGGAGGTCGACGCGGTGCGCCCGGGTCTGGACGTGGTGCTGGTCCGTACGCCTGGATTGCGAAAGGCACGGATCTCGCTGATGTTCCGGCGTGGGTCCAATCAGCTCGGCGGCGTCCACCCCGCCAGCTACGACGCCTTCGGCTGGGTGTGGGACCAGGCGACGAAGCGGCGCTCCGGCGACGACCTTGCCGTGTACGAGGACAAGAACGAGATCGACGTGTGGTCGGTCAGCGGGGCCGACACGACGACCGTGCACCTCGACACCCCCACGGACGACCTCGGCCCCGGCCTGTCGCTGCTGCGCGAGGTGGTCGTGGAGCCGCGCTTCGTCGGCAAGGACCTCAAGCTCATCCGCGAGAACCGCCTGCGCTGGTACCTGGTCGAGTCGTCGACCGAC
>CALATR010001172.1 GCA_937891875.1 uncultured Pseudomonadota bacterium
GCTCGTCGAAGTCCGTGGACAGGGTGACCACCGCCTCGATGAGGCCCAGCCCATCCGCACCGCGGGCCTGCAGGGTGGCGATCCCGACGTTGCCGGCCGTAGGCGAGAGCGTCAGCGCGTGCACCGGGCAGCGCAGGGTGGGAAGCGGCGCGTCCAGGCCGTCGGTCACGAGCAGGATGGCGTCCTGCTGGGGATCGACGCACAGGGCATCCGCCAGGCGAAGGGCCGCCGGCAGATCCGCCGCCCCCTCGGGCGTCACCGCGCCCAGCGCCTCGTCGACCAGCAGGGTGTCCGCGGTCAGGCCGACCTCGACCCGCGGGCGCTCCCCGGCCAGGACCAGCGCCGTCCGGGTCGCCGCCGCGCTGTCCAGGCTCGTGCCCAGCTGGCCGCGCGCCTCGTCCAGCAGGGAGGTGCCGGCGTCGGACGTGCGCCCCATGCCCGAGCCCGTGTCGAGCACGACCATCAGGCGACCGTCGGGCACGGGACCGCAGCGCGGACCGGCCAGGCCCGCCGCCAGCAGCACCAGGGTCAGCAGGACCAGCAGCAGGGAGATCGGGTGCTTCAGCCGCGGGATCAGACGCTTCGAAGAGGCCTTTCCGGCAGCCACCCGCAACAGGCGCAGGCTGCCGACGGTCTGCTTGCGCGCCTTGCGCCGAGCCAGGTAGGCGGCGACGATCGGGCCCGCGAGCAGGAGCGCGCCCAGCACGAGCGGTGCGGCGAGGGTCACCGGCCCGCCCCGCGCGCGCTCTCGACCACCCGGCCCCGGCGCAGGGCGTCGAGCACCAGCGTGCGGAGGGGGATCGAGGTGAAGGCGGGCACGTACTGCACCCGGTAGGCGGCGCAGCGGGTGCGCACGTGGCGCAGGTAGTCCTGAAGGGCCCGCTGGTAGGCATCGCCGAGGCCCGCGCGGTCCCCGACGGCCAGGATCTCGCCAGTCTCGGCGTCCTCGGCCTCGATGCCCTCGGACAGGTCGGGCTCGACCTCGTCGGCGGCCAGCACGTGCAGCACCGCCGGGCGTCGGGCCACGACCGAGAGCGCGCGGATGGCGGCGTCGATGGCGTCGTCGTCTTCGGTGAAGAGGTCGGAGATCAGGATGGCACGGTCGATGCGACCGCGGTCGGACATGCGGCGGATCGCGTCGGCGAGGTCGGGAGCGCCGCCACACTCGGTCTGCTCCAGCGCCTGGAGCTGGCGGGAGAACGAGCGGGCCTGGTGGCCGCGCAGCCGCGGGATCCGACCGGTGCCGCCGGCCAGCGACAGGGTGACCGTGTCGCGCTCGCGCAGGCCGATGAGGGCGAGCGACGCGGCGAGGGTGGCGGCGTGGGCGTCCTTGCGCGGGGTACCGACCCCCATGGACGCGCTGCAGTCGAGGCAGATCCCCAGGTGCAGGTTGCGGTCCTCGTGGAAGAGGCGCACCAGCACCTGGCGCAGGCGGCGGTAGACGTTCCAGTCGACCAGGCGCAGATCATCGCCCGGCCGATAGGGCCGGTGATCGGCGAACTCCATGCCGCGCCCACGGTGGGGCGAGCGCCGGTCCCCCAGCTGGGGGCCGAGCGACAGCCCCGGCAAGGACACGCGCAGTGCGCCGAGATCGTTCAGCAGCGCGCGATCGACCTGCAAGCCCTACTCCTGGCGGGTCTTTGCGCGAGGCACCGCCTTGAGCGCCTCGAGCACCAACGCATCGGGCGTGATCCCTTCGAGCTCGGCCTCGAACGCCAGGATCATGCGATGCCGCAACACGGACGGGGCCACGCGGCGCACGTCCTGCTCGTCCACCCAGGCGCGCCCGGACAGCATCGCCTCGGCCCGACCCGCCAACAACAGGGCCTGCATGGCCCGCGGGCTCGCGCCGTAGGTGACGAAGCGCTTGATGAGCTCCGGCGAGCCCTCCTGGTCGGGGTGGGTCGCCAGCACCAGCCGCGCGGCGACGTCGGCCACGTGGGGGGCGACGGCGAGCTCGCGGACCAGGTGCTGCAGCGACAGCAGGGTGCGCCGGTCCATCACCTGCCGGGTCTCGACCTGCTTGTTTCCGGTGGTCTGAAGCCCGATCCGGCGCAGCACGTCCAGCGGCGGGTAGGGCACCGTGAGCTTGAACAGGAAGCGGTCGAGCTGGGCCTCGGGCAGCGGGTAGGTGCCCTCCATCTCGATCGGGTTCTGGGTCGCGATGACCATGAACGGCTCTTCCAGGGCGTAGCGAGCGCCGCCGACCGTGATCGCGCGCTCCTGCATGGCCTCGAGCAGCGCCGACTGGGTCTTGGGAGTCGCCCGGTTGATCTCGTCGGCCAGCACGATGTGGGCGAAGATCGGACCCGGCTGGAACACCAGCTGTCCGGGCCCGTCCCGCCCATCGTCGACCAGCGCCTGGGTGCCGGTGATGTCGGCCGGCATGAGGTCGGGGGTGAACTGGATGCGCGAGAAGCGCAGCTGCATGGCCTCGGCCAGGACCTTGACCAGGAGCGTCTTGCCCAGCCCGGGCTGACCCTCCAGCAGCAGGTTGCCCTGGCACAGCAGGCCGATCAGCACGCCGCGCACGAGGTCCTGCTGGCCGATGACCGAGCGCTGGATCTCGCCGGTCAGGTTCATGACCGCGGCCTGGGCCTGCTCGATGCGGCCCTGGTGGGGGTTCAACTCGCGACTCATTCCTTCTCCGCGTCTTCAACAGGGGTCGGGCGGATGGCCTCGAAGTAGCGCCGCACGTAGCGTCGGCGGGTGAGCGGGAGCTGGGCGCGGCGGGTCGCCGACTCGGCCAGTCCCTCGTAGCGGGCGTGGACCTCCTGCCAGGCCAGGCCGGTGCGGCCACCAGCGTCGGCGTGGTCGATGACGGTGCCCATGGCGTCGCCGGCCCCGTCCCACTGCAGGTCCACCCACTCTTCGGTCACCGTGGCAGGATCGAGGCCCAGGATCGGCACGTCGAGCACCCCCTCGGTGCCGTCTCCACGGCCGCCCGCCTCTCCGGCGTGGGGGCCAGCGCCCGCGACCATGGAGGTGCTGCCGTCGCCGAGCTCGTCGCTGGGCAGGCCGCCGTCGACCATCGCGTTGCCCTCCCCCGCGCCCGCGGCCGCCATCGGGTCGACGCTGCCGTCCTCGGCGGGTCCCTCGCCGGCGACCGTGCGTCCGCCCTCGGCCTGGGGACCTTCCTCCCGCCCGCCGGCCGGACGCTCGCCATCCACGCGCACGTCGGGCTCTCCGCCTGCGCCCGGCGAGCCGCCCTCGCGCAGGTCCTCGGTGCCGCCCTTGGCCATGCCGCCGCCGCCGTCACCCTCGGTGCCCGCGTTGTTCTGGACCGGCGACTCCGACGCGCCGGAGCCGTCCTTCTGCGGCGGCTGCTCCTCCATCTGCGCCTGCTCGGAGCCGCCGCCCTCGCCGGGCTCCTTGCGGTCGGGATCCATGCTGCGCACCGCGTCCTGGCGCGCCTGGTCGACCGCGTCCGCCGCCTCCGCCAGCGCGTCCCGCCGGGGCTCCATGCGCACCGGCTCGCCGAGGCTCGCCATGAGATCCGCCAGCGCCGCCAGCGCGGTCCCCTTCTCTCCCGCCTGCAGCGCCTGACCCGCCTCCCTCGCCGCAATTCCGGCGGTGGACGTGTCGTCGATGTGCTCGGCCAGGGCCTGCCCCAGCTGCTTCAGCTCGCCGTGGGAGAGGTCGCTGTCGACCCGGCGCAGCACCTCTTCGCCCAGGCGCCGGGCCGTGCCGGCGTCGTCCTTGGACAGCGCCCGGTCGAGCCCCTTGGCCAGATCCTCCGGTCGGGCCGACCGCAGGGCCGCGGCCGAGGTGAGCGCGTGCCCCTCCAGCGCCTGCAGGGCGCGCTGGGCCTGGTCGAGCGCCCGGGCCGCCGCCTGGGGATCGTCTCGCTCGGCGACCGCCTTGCGCACGTGCTCGAGAGCCAGCTGCAGGTCGTGCTTGGACAGCTCGGTCACGCCCGGATCCGCCGCCAGCTCCTCGAGCGCCTCGATCGCCTCGGCGAGCTCGGCAGCGCGGGCCTCGTCGAAGGCAGGGACCGGGTCCTCGGGCGCCAACGCACCGCCGGGCAACGTGGCGGCCACCAGGGCGACCGCGAGCACGACCGAGAGGAGCACGCCGGCCAGCGCCGCCACCGCCGTGGGCCCCGTGGGCGGACTCAGCGCGGGGGCGCCGACCTCCTCGAGGCTGGTGAGCCGGCCTACCGCCTGCCCACGAATCAGATCCGCGATCTCCGGCGAGACCGTCGCCCGCCCGCCCTCGACCGCGAGGGCCGTGCGGATCAGCCCCTCGGTCTCGGCCTCGGCGTCGACGCTGGCAGCGACGTCATCCGGGCGCGACGGCACCCGCATCCGCCAGCCGACGTAGGCCCCCAGCCCGACCACCACCATGGACGCGGGGATCAGCAGGAAGGACAGGCTCGGCACCCAC
>CALATR010001173.1 GCA_937891875.1 uncultured Pseudomonadota bacterium
ATCCGCAACCCACGCCTCCCGCCACGAGCGCCTCCTCCAGGCCCCTCATCGCCGCCCTCCCGTCCCACGGACCGAGTGCCGCGCCGTCGCGCTACTACCCTGAAGGAACCTCCGATCTGGAGGATCCGGTTCGCGTGGGCCCTCCGTCAGACCTCCGGTCCTCAGCTGCTCCGTGTTGAAAGCCGGCCTGCGACCTGCAACAACCCCCCTCTGTGAACCCCTCTGTGCCTCTGAGCCTCTGTGCCGAGCGGTGCCCAAGCAGACCGATCCAGCCTGTCCCATCCACGAATCTCACACCCACGAGACCCCCACGACGACTTAGCAGGCCGAGGTCGGGGGAGGGCCGTGGCGGCACTCGGCACAGAGGCACAGAGGCACCGAGGGATGCACAGAGGAGACAACGTCACGTTGAACGTCCTGTTTGCCAGAGACGGCTCCCTCGCGAACCCGCCCGGCCCTACGAGTCCTCGATGACCAGGCCGCCAGCCGCTCCCCCGCGCGCCCACGCCTCCCCCCCTCCGTCAGACCTCCGGTCCTCAGCTCCTCCGTGTTGAAAGCCGGCCTGCGACCTGCAACAATCCCCCTCTGTGAACCCCTCTCTGCCTCTGGGCCTCTGTGCCGGGCGGTGCCCAAGCAGACCGATCCAGCCCTGATTGTCCCGGCTGGTGAACAATGCGTTGCGAACGCGGTGGTGTCCGGTGCTTCCCAGGTGGTCATCCTCCGTGCACCTGCGGGCGTGCTCCCGCGGCGACCACCTTCGAGGATGTCATGACGAAGCTGCTGTTCTCCCCGTTCACCCTCGGCGACACCGCGCTGTCGAACCGGGTCGTGATGGCTCCGATGACCCGCTCTCGCGCCATCGACAACATCCCCAACGACCTCATGGCCACCTACTACGCCCAGCGCGCGTCGGGCGGCCTGCTCATCACCGAGGGCGTCGCCCCCAGCCCCAACGGCTGCGGCTACGCCCGGATCCCCGGCCTGTGGTCGGACGCCCAGATCGCCGGCTGGAAGGGCGTCGCTGACGCGGTTCACGCCGCGGGTGGGCGGATCTTCGCCCAGATCATGCACACCGGCCGCGTGTCGCACCCGGCCAACATGGAGGACGGCACCGAGGTGGTCGCGCCCAGCGCCATCGCCGTCGGCGGCGAGATGTGGACCGACACCCAGGGCAGCCAGCCCTACCCCGTGCCGCGCGCCATGGAGCCCGCCGACATCGAGCAGGCCAAGCAGGAGATCGTGCAGGCCGCCCGCAACGCCATCGCCGCGGGCCTCGACGGCGTCGAGCTGCACGGCGCGAACGGCTACCTGATCGATCAGTTCCTCCAGCCGGACTCCAACCAGCGCACCGACGGCTACGGCGGCTCCGCCGACAACCGCAACCGCTTCGCCCTGGAGGTCGCCGCGGCCGTCGTCGAGGCGATCGGCGCCCAGCGCGTCGGCATCCGCATCTCGCCCTTCGGCGCGTTCAACAGCGTCGGCCCCGGCGAGGGCGCCCGCGAGCAGTTCCTCGCGCTGGCGAAGGGTCTGGGCGAGCTGGGCCTCGTCTACCTGCACTGTGTCGACCACAGCGCCATGGGCGCCCCCGCCCTGCCCGAGGGCTTCAAGGACGAGCTCAAGGCGGCCTTCGGCGGGACCTTCATCCTGTCCGGCGGCTACCGCGACGCCGAGCAGGCCGAGTCCGATCTCCAGGCCGGCAAGGGCGACCTCGTGGCCTTCGGCAGCACCTACCTGGCCAACCCCGACCTGGTGCAGCGGCTGGAGCAGGGAGCGGACCTGAACCCGCCGAACCCCGCGACGTTCTACACGCCGGGGCCCGAGGGGTACACGGACTATCCGACGTTGTAGGCCGGGGAACGGCCTCTGGGCGACGACAGCAGGCCGAGGTCGGGGGAGGGTCGCGGCGGCACTTCCCCCCTCCGTCAGACCTCCGGTCCTCAGCTCCTCCGTGCTGAAAGCCGGCCTGCGACCTGCAACAATCCCCTCTGTGAACCCCTCGGTGCCTCCGAGCTTCTGTGCCGAGCGGTGCCCAGAGCCCACCGATCCAGCCGAGTGGTTCGACCTACCCCCGCTCATCCTCCACGATCCGCCCGTCCACCAGCCGCACCCTCCTCCGGCACCGCGCCGCCACGGTCGGATCGTGGGTCACGAGCACGAACGCTGTGCCCTTCTCCTCGTTCCACCCGCGCAGCAGCTCCATGACCTGGTCGGTGGTCTCGGTGTCGAGGTTGCCGGTGGGCTCGTCGGCGAAGACGAGGGCGGGGTCGTTCATGAGGGCGCGGGCGATGGCGACGCGCTGCTGCATGCCGCCGGACAGGGTGCGTGCCTTGCGGTCGGCTTGACCGTGCAGGCCCATGCTCTCGAGCAGCTCGATCGCCCGGGGGCGCTGACTGCGTGAGAGTCCGCCTTCGAGCGCCGCTGCGGGGAGCTGCACGTTCTCGGCGACGGTGAGGCCGGGGAGCAGGTGGTGGAACTGGAAGACGAAGCCGAGGGTCTCGCCGCGGAGCTTGGTGAGCTCGCCGTCGGAGAGGTCGGTGACGTCGCGGCCGCAGATCCGCAGGGTGCCCGACGTCGGGCGGTCGAGCAGGCCGACCAGGTTGAGCAGGGTCGACTTGCCCGAGCCGGACGGGCCGACCAGCGCCACCAGCTCGCCGGGCTCGACGAGCAGATCGATGCCGTGAAGCACCTCGATCCGGGTCTCCTCGGTGTCGCCGAAGCTCTTGCGGACCTGTTCCAGCTCGACCAGGGGCGCGCTCATCCGTCCCCCCGGATGGCGGTCGCGGGGTCGAGGCGGGCGGCGGTGAGCGCAGGCCACAGGGCG